>NZ_JBAMDI010000050.1:0-72838 GCF_036961695.1 Pseudomonas sp. CGJS7
CGTCGCGCGTTATCTCGCCGTCGCCGCGGTGTTGCTGCTGGCGGTCTCGGCGGGTTGGGGCTGGTGGCAATACGGCGTGGTCGAACGCGCGTCCTACCGCACCGCGATGGGCGCCACCGACACCGTGCCGATGGCCGACGGTTCGCGCGTCACCCTCAGCAGCGACAGCCGCATCGAAGTGGCGTTGTCGCGCGCGCAGCGCCAAATCGAACTGGGCCAGGGCGAAGCCTTCTTCGACGTGGCCAAGGACCCGCGCCGCCCGTTCGCGGTGGCGGCCGGCGGGCGCCGGGTGATCGCGGTCGGCACTCATTTCTCGGTGCGCCGCGACGGCGCCGAGTTGCGCGTGGTGGTCACCGAGGGCACCGTGCGGCTGGAATCGGAACCGATCGGCGGCCAGCACCAGCCGACCACCTTGCTGCCGGCCGGCAGCATCGCCCTGGCCGGGCCCAACGGCGTGCTGGTGCGCAGCGTGTCGGTCGAAGAGGCCGAGCGCTATGTCGATTGGCGCAACGGCTATGTGGTGTTCCGCGATACCCCGTTGGCCGCGGCGGCGGCCGAGTTCAACCGCTACAACGCGCGCAAGCTGGTGATCGGCGATGCCGCCGCGGGTCAGTTGCGGGTCGGCGGCAATTTCCGTTGGTCCAATGCCGATGTCTTCGTCGGTTTGCTGGAGCAGGCCTTGCCGGTGCGGGCGGAGCGGCAGCAGGATCGGATCGTGTTGCATAGCCGCTGAGCAGATAAAAGCGCTGGAGCGTTCCCCGCCCACCGTCATTCCGGCGAAAGCCGGAATCCATTTTGACGTTGCTGTTGCTGTTCCCGTCTGGAGTATCGAGCAACAGCAAGATCAAAATGGATTCCGGCTTTCGCCGGAATGACGGGTCGGTGGAGTTCGGCTGTCGCCGGAATGACGGGGGAAGTGAGGTCTTCGTCGCGATCTGAGTCTCGTTTGCGGCTTGTATTCCAGACATCCCAGGGGCATGGCCCGCACCGTTACGGCGTGCCGCGGCCGCGACGCCGTGTGCCCGGGTATCGGCGCAAACCGAGCGCATGCGGGATTTCCCGTTTTCGTTCGTCTGAATTATTCGGCGGCGCCATCGAGCGCCGGTGGGGGAGGGGAGAGCCGATGGTGAAACGTCTGCGGGTGTTGTTGTTGACTCTGGCGTGCGGGGCCGCGTTGTCCGCGCAAGCGCAAGGCGGGCGGGTGGACGTTCCGGCCGGCGATCTGACCGTCGCCCTGGATACCCTGGCGCGTCAGTCCGGGGTGCAGTTCGTGTACTCGGCCGATCGGCTCAGAGGGCTGCGCACGCAGGGGGTGCGCGGCACGATGGCGCCGGCCGATGCGCTGGACCGGTTGTTGCGCGGCAGCGGTTATGTCGCGCGCCGCGACGCCTCCGGCGCGATCGCCATCGTCAAGGACAGCGCGCCGCCGGCGCGCCCGGCGCCGCCGCGGCCGATGCCGCGCGGCGCCAACCTCGACGTCGACGACGGCGAAGCCACCACGGTCGCGGTGGATCTGCAAAGCATCCAGGTCACCGGCTCGCGCATTCCGCGCGCGCAGATCGAAGGCCCGGCGCCGGTGACGGTGATGACCGCGCAGGAGATCAAGGCCAACGGCTTCACCAGCGTGCCCGACGTGCTGCGCGCGATGACCCAGAACGGCGGCGAAACCCAGAGCCAGCAATCGGCCAGCGGCGCGGATTTCTCGCCCGGCGCGCAGCAGGTCGACCTGCGCGGGCTCGGCCCCAATCACACCCTGGTGTTGGTCAACGGCCGCCGCATCGCCGATTTTCCGATGCCGTTCAAAGGCCGCAGCAACTTCACCGACATCTCCAATATTCCCTTGGGGATGGTCGAGCGGATCGAAATCCTCACCGGCAGCGCCTCGGCGATCTACGGCTCCGACGCGATCTCCGGCGTGGTCAATTTCATTTTGAAAAAGCGCGCCGACGGCACCACCGTGGATTTCCGCATGGGCGACACCACCCGCGGCGGCGGCGAGTCGTTCAATCTGAGCGTGTCCAGCGGCTACAGCAACGACCGCTTCAGCGCGGTGTACGGCCTGGAGCTGCAATCGCAGAATCCGTTGTGGGCTTATGAGCGCGCGCGCCAGGACTCCACCCGCGACGCGCCCACCGCCTCGACCCAGGCGGCGCGGCGCGGGTTTCTGCGTACCAACGGGGACGACGAATACCTCGATCCGGGCAGCGCCTGCGATGCGCTGAGCGCGCTCAACGGCGGCAGCACCCACCGCGCCTCGCGGCCGCGCTGGGGCGTGGACGGCGGCGACGGTTTCTACTGCGGCAGCGAAACCGCGATCGGCTACGGCACCATGATCAGCGAGCGCGAAGGCGTGAACTCCTACGCCTCGCTCGCTTATCGCTTCGACAACGGCGCCGAATGGTTCGCCGACCTGCAACTGGGCTATCACGAACTGGCGATGTTTCGCGACGTCGCCAGTTGGAGCCACCAGGCGGCCGACGGCAACGAGCAAGGCTATTTCTTCAACCAGGCCACCGATCAGGTTGAGTTCTGGCAGCGCCAGTTCACCCCGGAAGAAATGGGCGGGCTGGACAAGGGCACCATCCGCAATCGGCAGCGGACTTTCAGCGTCACCACCGGGTTCAAGGGGCAGCTGGGCGCGAGCTGGGATTGGGAAACCGCGCTGAGCCATTCGCAGTACCAATCCACGATCAGTTGGCCGCAGATCGTGGCCGCCAAGGCCAACGACCTGTTTCTCGGCCCGCAGTTGGGCGTGAACGACGACGGCTTGCCGATCTATAACGCCGACCCTGCGCGCTTGTACCGGCAACTGACCCGCGCCGAATACGATTCCATCGCCGCGCGCACGACCTACCAACCCAAGTCGCGCACCGACACCTTGTCGGCGACCTTCACCAATACCGAACTGTTTTCGCTGCCGGCCGGCGCAGCTGGTTTTTCCGGCACCCTGGAAGCCGGAAGTCAGAGTTACAACCTGCGCCCCGATCCGCTGGCCACCCAGTACTACTACTACAGCTGGCGCGACTCCGACGGCCACGGCAGCCGCGACCGCTGGGCCGCCGCGGGCGAGTTGCGTATGCCGTTGTTCGAGCGCCTGAACCTCAGCGTCGCCGGCCGTTACGACCAATACCGTTACAGCGGCCAGAGCATCGACAAGTTCACCTACAGCGCCGGCCTGGAATGGCGCCCGCTGGACAGCTTGCTGGTGCGCGGCTCCTACGGCACCGCGTTCCGCGCGCCGGACTTGCATTACCTCTACGCCGGCGTCGGCAACTCCGAAACCAAGGGTGTGGACTACTACCGCTGCCGCGGCGAGGAGCCGGACACCGACCTGGGCGATTGCTCGTACTCCGACGAAAACGTGATCGTCACCCGCAGCGGCAACCGCAAGCTCGGGCCGGAAACCAGCACCGCCTGGACCGCGGGCGTGGTCTTCTCGCCGCTGGCGAATCTGGATTTCTCGCTGGACTACTTCAACATCGATCTGCGCGACCAAGTCCAGGATCTGCGCATCGACGGTCTGTTGCAGGACGAAGCCAACTGCCGCCTCGGCCGGCGTCCGGACGGCAGCGCGGTCGATCCGGCTTCGCCGACCTGCCTCGATGCGCTGGCGCGGGTGGGCCGCGACGAAAACGGCAACCTGTACAGCGCCCTGGTCAATCCGATCAACGTCGCCCGCGAGCGCACCAACGGCATCGACTTCAACGCGCGCTACCGCCTGGAAACCGCGCTCGGCACGTTTCGCTTCAACGGCAGCTACAGCTGGGTGCGCGAACACGAAAGCCAGCAATACAGCGGCGACCGCGTCGAGGATCAGTTCGCGGTCAACAGCGGCTTCGACATTCCGCGCAGCAAGGCCAGCGCCAGCGTGAGTTGGGACAAGGACCGCTGGACCGCGACCTTGCACGGCGAGCGCCTGGGCAAGCTGCCCAACTACGACTCCTACAACCAATCCTACGATCCCGACGAAGGCGGCAGCCCGTGGATCGGCGCGACCTATCGCTACAACCTGTCGCTGCAATATCGCTTCACCGATCACGCCCAGCTGGCGCTGTCGGTGACCAACCTGTTCGACAAACTGCCGCCGCGCGACGCCAGTTACAGCACCTATCCCTATTACGACGTGTCCTGGTTCGACACCGTTGGCCGCCAGATCCACGTGCAGTACACGCACAAGTTCGGCGGCGCCGCGTTGTAAGCGTTTGGCTCTCCGCCGCAAGGACGCGGTGGAGAGGTTTTTGCGCGGTCTATTGCGCGCCGGCGGTGCGCGCCACCACGAAGATCCGGCGGAACTCGAACCAGGTGGTGCCGTCGCCGCGCGGCGGATAGGCGCGGTCCAGCAGCGGCGCCAGGTCCTGGCGGAACTGCTGCCACTCCGGTTCGTCCAACGCCGCCTTGACCGGACGCAGCGCGGTCCCGGTGATCCACTCCAGCACCGCGTTCGCGCCGCTCAAGCGCTGGGTGTAAGTGGTTTCCCAGGCATCGACCGCGCAGCCTTGCGCGGCCATGCGCTCGGCGTATTGGGTCGGCGTATCGACCGCGTCGTCCTCGCGCAGGCCGACCTCGCGCAAACGCTCGGCCCAGCGCGGGCTGGCGGCCAACTCGCGGGTCAGCACATGCGAGGGCGCATCGAAATTGCCCGGCACCTGGATCGCGATCCACGCGCCCGGCGGCAGCTCGCGCGCCCAGCGTTCGAGCAACTGGCGGTGCTCGGGCACCCATTGCAGCACCGCGTTGGACACGAGCACGTCGGTATCGGGCTTGGGCGTCCACTCGCGCACGTCGATCAGCTCCGCGGCGATCCCCGCCGCGCGCGCGGCGGCGACCATCTCCGGCGAGTTGTCGCTGGCTTCCAGCGCCGCATCGGGCCAACGCTGGGCCAGACTGAGGGTGAGATTGCCGGGCCCGCAGCCCAGATCGACCACCCGCCGCGGCTGTTTACTGCCGATGCGCGCGGTCAGATCGAAGAACGGCCGACCGCGCAGGTCGGCGAAATCGAGGTATTTGCCGGGATCCCACACGGGCGCGCTCCAGTTCGATAGCGATGGCCGAAATATACGCCGCCGCCGTGGCCGCCGCGTCTGCATCGGTTTGCCGGGCGTGGCCGTAGCGGCGAGGCCGCGGCATCGGTGCGCGGCCGGCCACGGTGCCCCGTACTGGGCACGACTAGACTAGGCGCAAGGGCTTCAGCGTCGGCGCGCATTCGGAGAGGCGAGATGGATCAGGCGGGCGACAACAGCATCGGCTTCATCGGTTTGGGGGTGATGGGCCAGCCCATGGCCTTGAAACTGGCGCGCGCGGGGCTGGCGCCGATCGTGTGGAACCGTTCGCCGCAGGCATTGCGGACGCTCGCCGACGCCGGCGCCAGCGTTGCCGCCGATCCAGGCGAGGTGTTCCGGCGCGCGCGGGTGGTGATCGCGATGCTCGCCAACGAAGCGGCGATCGACAGCGTGCTCGGCCGCGACGGCGCGAGTTTCGCGGTCGAGGTGCGCGACCGGGTCTTCGTGCACATGGGCACCACCTCGGCCGAGTACTCGCGCGCGCTGGAGGCCGATATCCGCGCCGCCGGCGGCGCGTACGTCGAGGCGCCGGTCTCCGGTTCGCGCGTTCCGGCCGAGAACGGCGCGCTGGTGGCGATGCTCGCCGGCGATACCGCGGCGGTGGAACGGGTGCGGCCGTTGCTGGCGCCGATGTGCGCGCAGACCTTCGTCTGCGGCGCGGTGCCCAATGCGCTGTGGATGAAGTTGTCGGTGAATCTGTTTCTGATTTCGATGGTCACCGGCCTGGCCGAGTCGGTGCATTTCGCCGAGCGCCATGGCCTGGACCTGCATCAGCTGCAGGCCGTGCTCGACGCCGGTCCGATGGCCAGCGCGGTGTCGCGGATCAAGTTGGCCAAGCTGGTGGAGGGCGACTACTCGGTCCAGGCGTCGATCGCCGATGTACTCAAGAACAATCGTCTGATCGCCCAAGCCGCGCGCACCGCCGGCATCGCCTCGCCGCTGCTGGACGTCTGCCATGCCTTGTTCGGCGAAACGCTGCAACAAGGCCATGGCGAGTCGGACATGGCCGCGGTGGTGCATGCGATCCAGGCGCGTACCGAATCCGGTGGCTGAGTCGGTCAGCGATCGACCAACGCGCTGAGCTTCTTCGGCGCCAGCGCGCAGTAGCTTTCGGTAATCAGATCGGCGATCTCATCCCAATCGCTGCGCGCGTCCAGCGCCAGCCCGACGATGTTGGCGAACCACACCGGCCGGAAGAACGGCGGCCGCGAAAATTTCGGTGCGGTCAGTCGCGCCGCCGGCAGGCGAAAGGTCAGCACCAGCAGCGGCCCGGCGTTGCCGGCGGCTTCGGCGTAGGCCGGCGGCCAGCCGTCGTGGATCATCACCGCATGGGCGAAGTTCTTCTTCGCCACCACCCATCGCGTGCCGGTCCAGGCCGATTCTTCGACCACTTCGGGCAGGCCCAGGCAGATGGCGTTGAGCCGCGACAGGATCGAAGCGGGAATCGGCGGATGCTCGGCCATCGCAACACTCCCGGCGCTGAGGCGAACGCTGTCGCGAGGCATCGTGGAGCGCGGACGCCGCCGATGCAATGCCGGCGCTTCAGTCGACCAGGAACCCCGCGGTGAGGTTGAGGATGCCGCCGGTCATCGCCGCGGCCCGGCCCGAGACCGCGTAGACCGCGCTGCCGGCGATGTCGTCCAGGCGCGGCAGGCGTTTGAGCAAGGTGCTCTCGGCCGCGCCTTCGAGCATGCTTTCCACGCTGACGCCGGCTTTGTCGGCGATGGGTTGGAACACTTCGCGCGCATGCGAGCCGGCGGCGAGCGCTTCGGGAATCGCGTGCGAGCGCATGCACACCGTGCGGATGCCGCGCGGCGCCAGTTCGCCGGCCAGATGGCGCGACATCGCTTCGATCCCGGCGCAGGCCACGCAATGGCCCAGATAGCCGGGACCGGTCATGCGCGCGACCGGCGTGGTCAGCGACAGCACCGTGCCGCCGCTGCGCATATGCCGCGCCGCGGCCTGGGCGGTGAGGTAGTGGCTGCGGATGTAGCTGTGCACCGGATGTTCGAACTCGGCCAGCGACAACTCGGCGAACGGCACGTCCTGCACATGCACGAAACCGACCGCGTTGAAGACGATGTCGATGCCGCCGGCCTGGGCGGCGACGCGCGCGGCGTGCGCATCGATCGCGGCCGCATCGAGCGCATCGACGACGGCGCTGTCGGCGCGGCCGCCGGCGGCGAGGATGTCGGCGCTGACTGCGTCGAGTTTGGATTGGGTGCGCCCGGCCAGAAACACCTGCGCGCCTTCGCCCGCGAACGCGCGCGCCACCGCGCCGCCGATGGCGCCGCCGCCGCCGTGGATCAGCGCGATCTTGCCCGCCAGTTGCCCGTCTTCCCGTGCCCGGTTCATGCCGCCTCCGAAGTCGCGATGGCGCTCGGCTGCGATCGCCGGCCGAGCCTCGTGGAGGCCTAGATAAGCCTTGCGGCGTCTTGTTGTCAACCAGTTGGTTAAATTAAGATCCGACGCATCGGACGATTGGCACCGCGAAGGAGCCAATCGCGTCGCCGGCTCAGAAGTCGCAGGCGTCCCAACCTTGCGGCGTGGTCTGGGTGGAGGCGTCCTTGAAGTGATCGCGCAACGCGCTCTGGGCCCAGTCGTCGGCCTGCGCGACTTGCGCCGCGCTGAGGTTGGCCGCGGCCGCGGTCAGTTGCTGGTCGAGCTGATCGACGCGATGCGCTTCGGCGCCGAGCCGGTACAGCTTGAGATAGCGGTAGTGCTGGACCGGGTCGTTGCCGATCAGGCCGGCGAGCAGATTCTGCGAACCCGGCCGGTAAGCCTGTTGCAGCAGATCGACCACGCGCCAATCGCCGGCGGCCAGGCCGCTGTCGATCAAAGCCGAGGTCGCGTTGCGGTACGCCTGCAAGGATTCCGGATGGCGGACCAGACTGCGCGAGTCGTACAGCGGCCCGCGTTCGAGGTAGCAGGCGCGCGCCTGCGCATCGCCCAGGCGCGCGGCCTGGGCGAGGTTGGGCAGCAAGGTGTCGAGCAGTTTGTCGTCGACGCCCGCGCACAGCGTTTGCCGGTCGCGCAAGCGCTGTTGGCGCAGCTGCATCGCATCGAGCTGCATCTGGTACGTGCGCAGCTGCGCGGCGTTCATGCCGTCGGTGGAGCGCGCGGTGAGTTCGTTGCTGGCGCCGTCGTTGTTCCATTGCGAACCGCGCAGGCCGCGGCAGCTGTCCAGATCGCGCAGCAAGCGGCTGGCCGCATCCTTGTCGCCGCCGTTGGCGCGCGCCTGCAGTTCGGCGTAGCTGCTCTTGAGCGCGGTGTTGGGCGGCGGCAGCATTCCGCGCTTGTCGCTGGGCGGGCTGGCGCCGATCGGGGCCGCGTCGGCGACCGCGTCGGCGGCCTCGGCGCCGGCCACCGCCACATGCATCGGCACCGGCGCGCGCGCCTGATCGGCGCGGCCGAGAAAGTAGGCGCCGATCGCCAGGGCCAGCGCGCAGACCGCCATCAACAAGGTGCTTTTGCTTCGCATATCGTCCCGCAGTGGCGGCCGCCGTTGGTCTCAGTCGTAGGGAAACACGCACGGGTCCCACAACGGGCCGTCCGCGTCGATCGGTTTGGCTTGGAACTGGCGATCGAAGGTCTGGTCCGCCCAGGCGTCGGCCTGGGCGATCTGCGCGGCGCTGAGTTTGGCCGCGGCGCGTTGCAGATCGCGCTCGATCTCGCCGCCGTCGCGCTCGGCCGATGCGCCGAGCCGGTACAGCTTGAGATAGCGATAGCGCTGTTCCGCATCGCCGCCGACCGCGGCCGAGAGCAGGTTCGATGCGCCGGGCCGGTAGGCGTTGCGCAGCACGTCGATCACCCGCCAATCGCCGCTGTCGATGCCGGCCTGGATCATCGCCCGCGCATCGCGCCGGTACGAACTCAAACGTTCGGGATGGTCGAGCAGATGACCCGGGTCGTAATTCGGCCCGCGTTCCAGGTAGCAGGCGCGCGCGAACGGTTCGCCCAGTTGCGCGGCGCGTTGCAGGTTGGGCAGCAGGCTGTCGAGCGCGTCTTGTCCGGCGCCGTCGCACAGCGTGCGGATCGATTGCATGTTGAGCCGCCGCGACTCCACGCCGTCGAGTTGGGCGCGGTAATTCTTCAATTGCTCGGCAGTCATCGCGTCGACCGGCTGGGCCAGCAATTCGTCGGACAACTTGGCGTTGTCGCGATCCAGGCGCTCAAAGCGCCGGCACAGGCCGACATCGCGGTACAGCCGGGTCGCGGCGGCGACGTCGCCGGCGTCGGCGCGCTTTTGCAGATCGGCGAACACGTCCTTCAAGGCGGTGCCCCGCGCGGGCAGCGTCCCTGCCGCGCCCGCGCCGGGCTTCGTCCGTGAGTGCGTTCCCTGTTCCAGGCTTCTCTCCCTCGCCGCGGCTCCATCGGCGGCGAGCGGTTCCGGCGATGGAGCGCCGGCGGAGGAACGGCCTTGAACCAGGCCGGCGTAATACACCGCGCCGGCCGCCAACAGCGCGACGGCGACCGCGAAGAGCGTGCGGCCGCGCATCAACGCGACAGCTGCGAAGCGGTCAGCGAAAACCGCTTCGCATCCGGGATCGAATCGCCGTACATGCTGGCCAACTCCGTAATGCAGTCGATTCGACCCATCGTAGCCAACTTCCTTATTGTTCGCTGGCCAGTACGTACTCCGACGCGGAGATCGAGGAGTTGCCGCTCATGATCGCGGTGTTCTTGCCCGCGGCGGCGGGCAGACCCACTTTCAGATTGACCGCGCCGGAGACCAGGGCGTCGAGGATCGGGGTGAGGATCGGCAAGCCCAGGGCGATGTTGCCGCAGCCCTTGGCCGCGGGCACGGCGAAGGAGTTGTCGACCAGGGTGTTGCCGTCGACCTGCAGGTAGCCGATGAAGTTCGGCTCATCGGTCCACACGTTGGTGACCACGCCGGGATTGCCGGCGATCGGCAGATTCGGCGCCGGCGGCGCGGTGGTGCCGGTCTGCAGCTTCAGCACGATCGGGTCCTGCACCGAACCGATGTAGCAGCTGCCGCCCAGGAACGGATTGTCCAGGCGCACGCGCACGGCCAATCGCGCCGCGGTCGGATCGCTGCCGTCGGTCGGCGGGAACAAGGCATTGCCGAAGTTGGTCTGCGCGGCCTGCACCGGTTCGATGGTGGCGTTGACGTCGTTGACCGCGCCGACGATCGCCCAGAACGCGGTCCACAACGGGCCGGGCCAGTTCGGCGCGGGATTGACGATGCCGAGCAAACCGCCGGGCACCTTGGCCGAGGGCGCCGACAGGGTCGGCGCGCCGACCGCGGCGTACAGCGGCGAGGGGCCGATGTTCTCGATCCCGCCCTGCAGCACGATCGGCTTGTCGATCGGCATGCTGGTGCTGCCGATGGTCAGCGAGCCGGAGGTGGTGCGGTTGATGACGCAGGCGGTGACCGACGGATTGGTGTACGGGCAGAACCGGAACATCGCGTACGGGCCCGAAGGCGTGCCGGCCGTGGCCGAGCCGAGCTGGCCGACTAGCAACACCGCCGTCGCCACAGCGAAAGAAAGCGACGTCTTACGCATAGTGAATCCTCCATTGATTTAGGTTGGCCGGTACGCGTCGCGGAGCGACGGCCGAGGTCGCCCGGACGGCGGCGACCTCGGCGCGGCGTCAGCGCGATGGGAGACGGTCCCAGTGTTCGAGCGGGGGTTGCGCGGGGTTCGCGGTCATCGGACGGGACACGCACCCATCCGCTGCCGACGGCCGCCGCGACGCTCGAGGCGCTTGGCGGCGCATGCGCGAATCGGCGTGTCCCTACGCCGCGCATGCGCACTACGCGAACGCTCGGCCGGGCGAGGGCGTCGCCGGCCGAGCGCGAGCGAGAGTTACGGAACCACGCGTACCGCCGGGCTGGCCACCAACGCGTTGGGCGCCTGGTTGGTGCGGGTCTGCACCGAGCACGGGCCCAGGGTGGCCTTGAACACGAAGTAGCTGTTGGCGTCGAGCACGCCGGGCACCGAGCCCGAACCCGAAGCGCTGGGGCAGTTGGCGTTGAGCGGCGCGGGGATGTTGATGCGCACGCCGCTGATGGTCACGCTCCACAGCGCCGGGGTCAGGGTCGGCGAGCCGGAGAAGACCGGGTTCGGACCGCTGTATGCGCTCGGCGCCGACAGCGGCCACGGCAGGTTGGAGGCGGTGATGCCGGCGCAGGTGGACGAACCGCTGAAGCTGGCGGCGGTCACGCTGGCCGCGCCGCCGGACAGCACCACGGTGAAGTCGGCGTTGCACGGGGCCTGGATGCCCGAATACACGGCGGTGGTCGGACCGGTGAAATGCGAGGTGCCGCTGTTGACCCACGCCGAACCGTTCCAGATCTCGTAGGAAGCCGCCGAAGCCGAGCTGGCGCCGAATACGGCCATGGCCGAGACGAGGGTGAGAAGGGACGTCTTGAACTTCGACATTGCTTGTTCTCCTGTGATGCGTCGAGGTGTACGGACACGGGCGTGTCCAAACGTGCTGTCACGGATGAAGCGGCGCCGTGGCTGCGCTGCCTGGCGGTCACGGCGCGAACCACCGCGGCCGCCCGGCGTCTGTTGCTCGCAGCGGCCGCGCGGACGCGGCCGGCTGCGAGGGCTTACTCAGAAAAATCCCTTGCGCACCGACAAACCGATGATGCGCGGGTCCTGGATGAACACATTGCTGCCCAGGCCGGTGTCGTCGCTGTTGACGAAGGTGCCGGTGATGGCCTTTCCGCCGAGCGCGTTCTTCACGTACAGCTGCACCGACAGATCGCTTTCCATCTTCGACCAGGTCAGCGACACGTTGACGTTGCCCCAATCGCTGAGGCGGTCGATCCGGTCCTGATAGATGCGCGCCCAGCTCGGACCCTGGTAGTACAGGTCCGCGCGCAGGGTGAAGTCGCCGTTGCCGGTCATGAAGGTGTACTGCGGGCTCAGGCTGACGGTGATGTGCGGCGCGTTGGGCAACTCGTTGCCGCCGACGTTCTTGGCGAAACCGGCGCCGCCGTTGGGCGCGTCCTTGGCCGGGTCGTAAGTGAAGCCGTAGGAACCGTCGTAGATGCCGCCGGGGCCGAAGCCGCCGCCGGCCAACGGCAGGTTGGTCGCGCAGAAGCTGTTGAGGATGTTGGCGGCGTTGTTGAACGGCGGGTCGAGCGGATAGCTGCCTTGCAACACCGCTTCGACGTACTTCTTCGGCGCGATGCAGTTGGAGGCCAACTGCAGCCACGGCTTGACCACCACCCAGTCCGGATTGCCGCCGGTGCGGTCCATCACGTCGATGGAGTACTGGTTCGAACCGATCCGGGTGCGCAACAGGCCGACGTTGCCGCTGAGCTGGAACGCCTCGGTCGGACGCCACACCGCTTCGAGTTCCGCGCCCCAGGTCTTGGCGTCGAAGTTCTCGTTGAACGTCGCCCGGTCCTGGATCTGCGAGACCTGGTAGTCCTTGTAGTCGTTGTAGAACAAGGTGCCGTTCAAGATGAACTTGCCGCCGGCCATGACGTTCTTCATGCCCATTTCGAAGGCATTGACGAACTCGGGCTTGAACTCGGGATTGCGCTGCTCGAAGGTCAGCGCCTTCGGGTTGGCGGCGATGCCGGGCGAGTTGGTGCCGCCGGCCTTGTAGCCGCGCGAGGCCGAGGCGTAGAACATGGTGCTGTCGGTCCACGACAGATCCGGCGACCAGTCCAGCACCAAACGGCCGGTCGGCTCGTTCCAGGTCTGGGTGATCTTGGGCAGCGAGGGATAGCCGTAGCCGACGTAGCCGCCGAAGAACAACGGCAGGCCGGCGGTGCCGGTGGAATCGCTGAGCAGGGTCTGGCTGGGGTAGGGCGTGGTGATCTTGCGGTCGTTGGTGAAACGCACGCCCGCGGTCAGGCGCAAGGTGTCGCTGAGCTTCCAGTAGCCTTCGCCGAAGATCGCCGCCGACTTGGTCTGGGCGACGTTGCGGCTGCGGAAGTAGTTATGGCCTTGGCCGTCGATCGATCCGATCGGATTGGGATCGATGTAGACGCAGGGCACGTTGACGCCCAGGTTGGTATCGAAACGGGTCGCGCTGCCGGCCGGGCACTTGGCCGGCGTATTGCCCGGGCCGGTGCCGTTGAAGTACAGATCGGCCAGGGCGGTGATCAGATTGCTGAACACGTAATAGCTTTCGTCGACCTTGTATTCCAGGTAGTTGGCGCCGACGCTGAAATTGAACGGGCCGTCGAACGAAGACTGCAGGCGGAATTCCTGCGACCACTGCTTGCTGTCGGAATCGACCAGATCCGCCATCAGCATGCGGTCCGAGCAACCCAGTTGCGGATCGCAGTACACCCCGCCCGGGAAGGCGTTGTAGGCCGGAACCAGATTGCCGTCCAGGTCGAACACCTGCACGCCCTTGGAGGTGTCGGGGAAGATCTTCTTCGACTGGAAGCGGCCGTAATCCTGGGTCGAGTAGTACTGATCGCGGGTGTACAGCGTCTGCGACACCAGCTTGAGGTGGTCGCTGATGTCGGCGTCCAGATTGAGCTGGAAGACGTCGTTGGTGGCCTTGAACTTGGGGTCGTAGTCGGTGGCGATCTTGCGCAGATCGCGCGACTGGGTCAGGCCGCCGTACGGGTCCAGGCCGCGCGGCACGATGTTGACCAGGTCGACGTAGTTGCCGTCGGCGTCGTACAGAAAGCCGATCGGCGCCGACTGCGCGCCGAGGATGAAGGGAATGCTGCCGCCGTTGGGCACGCCGTAGGCGCCGTCGTCGTAGAGCGAACCGTCCTTGCAGCCCTGGCTCATGTAATTGCGGTCGATCGCCGAGACGGTGGTCGAACCGATCGTGACCGGGCCCGGATCGTTGTGGCACAGCTGCTTGCCGGTGCGCGCGCGGTTGTCGTCTTCCTGGAAATGCTCCCAGACCAGACTGGCGCTGAACTTGTCGGTCGGCTTGAACGCCAGCGAGGTGCGCACCGACAGCAGATCGCGGTCGTTGACGTCCTTGCCGGTGACGGTGTTTTCGTCGTAGCCGTCGCGCTTGGTGTACTGGCCGGCCAGGCGGAAAGCGAAGGTATCGCTGAGCGGCACGTTGACCATGCCGCTGACCCGGCGCGTGTCGTAATTGCCGATTTCGCCCTTGACGTCGGCCTCGAAGGCTTCCGGGTTGGCCAGGTTCGGAATCATGTTGACCACGCCGGCGGTGGCGTTGCGGCCGTACAGCGTGCCTTGCGGGCCGCGCAGCACCTCCACCCGTTCCACGTCCAGGTATTCCTGTTCGAACAACCGGTTGCGGATCAGCGGCGTGCTGTTGAAGCTCACCGCCACGGCCGGGTCGGTGGTCACCGACAGCGCCTGCGTGCCGATGCCGCGGATCTGGAAGTTGTAGCTGGCGAAATTGGTCTTGGAGAAGGTGACGTTGGGCGTGGCGGTGACCAGATCGCCGCCGGTTTCGATCTTGCGGTCGCCCAGGTCCTTGCCGCCGAAGGCGCTGATCGAGATCGGCACCTTCTGGATGTTTTCGACTTTCTTTTGCGCGGTGACCACGATGGTGTCCAAGGTGGTGGCGCTGGAACGTTTAGCGGGGTTTGTCGTCGTTGCGGGCGCCGTGGGCTCCGCCGGAGTTTCTTGGGAGGTCGCCGTCGGCTGCGTTTCGGCGACCTCTTGCACGTTTCCCTGCTTCTCCCCGCCTTGCGCGCTCTCGCCGGCGCTGGCGCCGCCGCTGCCGGCGTCGCCGATCAGGATCGCGCCGGAGGCGCTGGTGGAATAGTTCAGGCCGGTGCCGGCGAGCAGCTCATCGAGCGCTTGCCGCGGGGTCTTGTCGCCGCGTACGGCCGGCGCGGTCTTGCCCGCGGCCAGTTCCGGCGAATAGAGCAACTGGGTGCCGCTTTGACGCGCGTACTCGGACAACGCGGTGCCGAGCTTTTGCTGCGGAATATCGAATCGGGCGGTCGCGCCCGTGCCCTCGGCGGCCTGCGCGGCCTGGGCGGTGAGGCTCAACGCCGCCAGGCACGGCAGCAAGGCCAGGAACAACACACATGGCTTGATCACGCGCTGCTGGATCGTGTGCTTGGGCGGCCGCTTGTCGTCTTGCAAATGCATTCGCTCTCCCCTCCGGTTTCGGGTCGTCTTTGGCTGCGACCTGTGTAAGTACAGACGCGGCCGATTCGAAAACCCGAACCTGCCGATGCGATGTCGCGATGCATGCGTCGGTTGTTGAACTCGCGAGTTTAGTTTTGCGGTGCAGCACCAATCGCCGCCGGCGCGATCGATCCAACGATCCGGCGCGCGCGTGTCGGCGCGATGGCATGGCGCGCGAACGCAGCGGCGAGCGGGCGCATTCGCGCGCGTGCCGCTGCGTCGGCGGAATCGATTCGCTTGCAACTGTCGAGGCGCCGCGAGCGCAATCGTTCGCGCTCGCGGGCGCGGCGCGCCGATGCGGCGGGCATCGGCCGCGCGAGGCCTGCGCCGATCAACCCCGCAACGGCGCGGCCGGCTTCAACACGATGGTGCCGTCTTGCGGCGCGCTGTGCTCGATCGGGAAGTACGCGGTGAGCGCATCGACGAAGGTGCCGGTGTCGCCGGTGTTGAACGCGCCGCTGATCTTCAGCGAGGCCAGACGCTCGTCGCTGAGCACGATCTGCTGGCGCGAATAACGGTTCATTTCGACGATGGCGTCTTCCAACCGTTCGTTCTCGAACACGATCTGACCATGGCGCCAACTGACCACGCGCTTCACATCGGCCGCGCGCACTTGCGGCTGGGTCTTGGCCAAAGCCACGAACTGCTGGCCCGGTTGCAGCTCCGCCAACGCCGGCGCGGCGCCGATGCCGCGCGAAGCCGGCGCGCTTTCGCGGGTCACCGTGACCCGGCCTTCCAGCAAAGTCACCTCGAACGCGCGCTTGGACAGATACACATCGAACTCGGTGCCCAACGCGGTGACTTGGCGCCCCGCGGCGCTGACCACGAACGGACGGTTGCGGTCCTTGGCCACCTTGAACAAGGCCTGCCCGCGTTCCAGGGTCACCCCGCGCAGACCGACTTGGTAATGAGTGGAAATGCGGCTGTCGGTGTTGAGGGTGACCACCGAACCGTCGTCCAGGGTCACCACCGAGCGTTGCCCGACTCCGGTTTGATAGACCGTGCCGGCGTCCGCGACCGTCGCCTCGCCCGGCGTTTGCCACGAGCCGCGCGGATTGATCAGCAGCACCCCGATCACCGTGGCCACCAGCAGCGACGCGGCGATGGCGCCGCCGCGCAACATCAGCGAACGGCGCCGCGTGCGCAGCATCCGCTGCATGGTTTCGCGGCGCAGCGCCTGCATTTCCGAACTGTCGGCCAGCGAGAACACCAGCGCCTGCGCGGCTTCCACCCGCTCGAAGGCATCGGTGTGCTCCGGCGCCTGGTCCAGCCACGCCTCGAACGCGGCCTGGGTGCGCGGATCGTCGTCATCGCGCAGCCGCTCGCTCCACAGCGCGGCGGTTTCCTCCACGCTGTGCGGCGCGAGCTCCGCCGTGTCCGGCCTCAGTGGCGAGATTTTGCATTTCATCTGGTGTGACCTCTCAGCAAGACCCGGCCGGCGTACCGCCACGTTGCATCCGTCCCCGCGTTCCGGTCCGTGTCCGAACGCGCAATGAAACCGCGCACCGGCGCACAGATCGCAACCGCCCCCCTGTAACCGGGCGGCCTCATCCCTCGCGTTTCCCCGCCGGGTCCACGACGCTGCCCAACTGGGCCAGCGCCTTGGCCATGTGTTTCTCGGTCGCGCGTATCGATATACCCATCATGAGCGCTATTTCCGCGTATTTCTTCTTCTCCAACGCCCGCAGCACGAACACGTCGCGGGTCCGTTCCGGCAGTCCGCGCAGCACGTCGTTGACCAATTTGATCTCTTCCTTACCCAGTAAGACGCGCTCGGGCGAAATATCCGTAGCGGGTTGGTGGGTTTGTGCGTCGAAAGATTCGTGGGCGTCCTGATTGCGGGCCCGCCGGCGCCGGCCCCAGTCGCGCAAGGTGTTGGCCGCGACCTGGAACACGTACTGTTCGACATGCTCGATCGGCCCGCCGCGGGCGCGCCGGATCAGGTGCAGAAACACCTCCTGGGTCAGATCCTCGACCTCGGCCGCGTCCTTGACCCGCTTGGAGAAAAAGCCGCGCAGCGGAGTGCGATAACGCAGCGATACGTTATTCCACTGGTTGACGCAGTCCTCTCCGTACTCGGCTAGCGATGCGGACTCGGGCGGCCATGTCGCCGGATCGGTCATTGTCTGTTCCCCAAACCACTATGGAATGGCGCTGGCCGCGGGGGCCGGCGAAGTGGCGTTTATCGCGCCGGGACGCCTACGAGCGTCCCGATGCCGCCGCCGGGAGAGCGCTGCGTTGCCACGGGACCGCGCGGCGATACCGCGCCGGGCCCCGCCGCGAGCCGAGCGCCGGCGTCCCCCAACGCCAAGCGCCGTCCGCGAGTGTTCATGCTTCCACCACGTTCTTGCCGGTCCACATCGGCGCGCTGCCGCGCGACTTGCGCGGCGAGGGCGACTCGCCCTCGGCCAACAACTTCGAATCCGCCGCCTGCGCCGCGCTGGCCGCCAGCGACATCACCCGATCCACCGCCAGAATCTGCTCGCCGTTGTCGAACGGCGCGGTCAGCATCGGCGAGACGAAGGCGATCAAGCGCGCCAGCATCAGGCAATCGCTGACCGGCTCGCCCAGGCACATGGTCGAGATCAACTCGTCCATGTCCTCGCTGGCCAACACTCCGGCCAGGGCCTTGAGCGCGAAATGCAGGCGCATGCCCAACTCGTTGCGCGACAAATGCGGCAGCGCGCGGGCGAAAGCCTCGAAGAAACGCGCATAAATCGGCTGATAGTGCTCGTGCAGATAGTCGCGGATGAACTGCGATGGATCGCTGTAGACCCGGCCCAGCAGACGCATGAACGCGACCCCGCCGGCGCTGTCGCGGCTCAGCCGCACCGCCGGCACGAACAACACCCCGAACACCGCCGACGCGTCCAGCGCCGACTCGCCGTAGCGCTGCTCGCACACCGACAACAACGCCAGCCGTTCCTGATTGAGCCGGTCGAACCGCGCCGACAACAGCTCCTGGACCAGCGCCTCCTTGCTGCCGAAGTGATAGTTCACCGCCGCCAGATTGACCTTGGCGTGGCTGGTGATCTGGCGCAGCGACATGCCCTCGTAACCGTGCTTGATGAACAACAGCTCGGCCGCCTCAAGCAGCCGCCCCCGGGTCGAGCCCGGGTGGGTGCCTGGATGAGCGCTGTGATGATTCACGGCAGGTATCCACGGTTGACCGCGCAGGTCCGTCGCGCGGGCGGCTGAGGGATTGCTCCAATTCATGGTTTGAAACCCGAATTGAAACGGGCGTTAGCCTAATCACGTCTCAATTGGCGATGCACGCTGCGGCGCAATATTTGTGACCGGTTTTGATATTTATTTCGCTGGCGCCGCTGAGCGGCGTGGTTGGGGCCGGTTTTGGACCGAGCGCAGTGGTCCGGGCCTGCGACGCGCGGCGCCTGGCGCGGTCGGGGCGGGACACTTGGATACGCGGATGAATTCGCGCGGCAGCGGTGTTTCGGCCACGGGAATGGCGAACACCGTCGCAACAAATCAGCAATGCCGGTCGTGCGGATCGCTGCCACCAAGCTAAACCGCGCCCAAACCGAAGCACAGATTCGCGCGAGCAAGCCCTGTACCATTTTCGCTGCATAAATGGAGTTCAGTCGATGTGGATTTTGAGGTGGCGGACACCGGCGCCGCTTCCGCGGCCGTCGCCTGCAAGGTCGCCATCGGCGAGGTCGAATCGCGCCGCCCTGACGCTTGCATGGCGGCAACGCAAGGCGACACTGCCCGAGTCGGCGGCAACGTCGCAGACTGAACCGTCCAGGCGCATCGCTTTCATCGCCAATGGCGAGAGAACTCATAGCGCGCGCATCGCCGCCTAGCGGGGTCGGCTACCGAGCATCGGGATTGGTAGCGGTCGATTCCATCCGGCCGTGACGGGAAAGCGCGGCCCGCACGCGCCTGAATCGGTCAGCGCCGTGTAGCCGGCTGGGTGGCCGGCATCCCATCGATACTGAGTACGAATGCTCTTTTTTCGTGATTTTCAAGCCAATACGCTAGCCGTACGCACACATCGGCCGCAACATTCATACAGTTGAATATGTTCCAAGCACTGCTACCGTCAAGTACTCGCAAGTCGTGCGCCGTACGCCACACCCGCAAGGTGCACTGAAATGACTATGCCGTGGCCCGCCGATACGCGCTATTTGCAAGTGGCCGATCTGATCGTCGATTTGCGCTCGCGTCGCACGATCCATCCCGAAGCCGAAACCGAGCTGCCGCAACGGGTGTTCGATTTGCTGCTGTTGTTTCTCGCCGAACCCGAGCGGGTGCATACGCGCAGCGAATTGTTCGACCGCCTGTGGGCGGGAATGATCGTCGAAGACGCCAACCTCTCGCAGAGCATCTGGTTGCTGCGCAAGGCCTTGGGCGAACCGCGCAAGAACTGGGTGCGTACCCGGGCCAAGCGCGGCTACGCCTTCGAAATGCCGGAGCCGTTGCAATGGCATAAACAATCGCCGTTGGCAGGCCAGAGTCTCGGCGAGACGGTGGCGAACCCGGTGCGGGCCGATCCCGCGTCGCCGCCGGAACCGGCCGGGCGATTCGCGCCGCTCTCCAACCAGGCCTCACCGTTCGAGCCCGCCGCCGCCGAGCAGTCTCATGGCGAGTTGACCGTGCAAGCCGGCGACGCACCCGCCGCGACGCATGAGTTCATACCCAACGAGCGGACCGCCGCTCCCCGGCGCAGGCGCAAGTGGTGGCTCGCGATCGCCGCGACAGCCGCGGTCGCGGCGATCGCGGTCGTCTCGGCAGGGCTGTTCGGCCGTCATGCCGATGGCGCCAACCGGACCGTGGCGCTGGTGGTGGTGGAAGACCAGAACCTCAGCGCGCGCTGGCCGGCGAAGCTGCTTGAGCAGTGGCTGGCATGGAAGCTGGGCAGCTTGCCCGGCACCGTGCTGCTGAGCGAAAGCGATCTGGCCGCCGGCAACGTGCCGGCGTCGGCGCGGGTGGTGTTGCTGTCGTCGGTGCCGTCCTCGCGCGACCCGGCCAAGCTCCAACTGCATGCGCGCCTGCGCGAGGACGGCGAGGAACGGCAGCTGCAAGTCGAGGGCCGCGAAGCGGACATGCCGGGTCTGGTCGATGCGTTGTCGCGCCAGATCGTGACCGCCTTGCGTCCCGACGTTCGCGGCCCGTGGCCGGCGTTGGGCGCCAATGCCGAGGCCGCGCGCGGCTATATGCAAGCGGCGCAAGCCTTGGAACGGCGCGATTGGATGACAGTGACAGCGCAAGGGCAGAATGTGCTCGCCCGCGCGCCGGGTTTCGGCTTGATGCATCTGCAACTGGCGCAGGCGCAGAGCCAACTGGCCCAGGCCAAATCGGCGGTCGCGCATATGCAGCAGGCGCGCGAGCTGCTGGCCAATTCGCCGCCGCCGGCGTTGGAACTGATGCGCGCTCAGGCGCTGTCGATGGATCCCTCGCGCGAGGGCGAGGCGCTGAAGGCGTATGAGGTTCTGCGCCGCCGCGATCCGGGCAATGCGGCGTTGCGAATGGAGTACGCGCGGCAACTGCTGAATTCCGGCGACATCCAGGGCGCGATACCGCTGCTGGCCGACGCCGTCGATGGCAGCGACTCGATCGGCCGGCGCATCGGCAAACGTCTGCTGCTGGCCGAGGCCAATGCGGCGTTGGCCGAGCCGACGGGTATGCGCGCGGCCGCCGAGCAGGCGCTGTCGCTGGCGCGCGGGGTAGGTTGGACGCTGGAGCAGGCCGAAGCGCTGATGTGGATCGGGCGCGCCGATGCCGCGCTATCCCCCAACCGCGGCGCGTCGCCGGCATTCGAGCGCGCCGCGGAGCTGTTCGAGAAGGCAGGCAATACCACCGGCGCCTTGCAAGCGCGCGTGCGCGCGCAAATCGCCGCCGGGACACCCGCCAACGCCGAGCATCGGGCGATGATGGACGCGCTGCTCGCGCGGGCCAGCGCGGGCGGCTACAGGCGCCTGGAAATCGGCATATTGAACACCCGCGCCTTGCAAGACCGGAACAGCGGCGACATAGCCGGCTCTCGCTCATGGCTGCGACAAGCCGGTGCGGTCGCCACGGCCGCCGGCGATCTGCGTTCTTTGGCCTGCGTCGAGCTCAACTTGGTCTACGACGATTTCTTGCGAGGCGATTTGAGCGCCACCCAAGCGCGTATCGAAACCGTGAAGCGGCTCAATCAGCAGGGCTGTGCGCCGATCCAAGCCCAGCAATACGAGTCGGCCGTGCACACGATGCGCGGAGACTATGCGGGCTCGATCCAGGTGCTGACCCGGCTTGAACAGCGCTTGGCCGCGGTACCGTCGGCGCGCGCCGATTCGGATCAGCGGATCAATGTGAAATGCTCGCTTCAAGAAGTCTTGTTGTCGATGGGACGGTCGGCCGAAGCGCTAGACGCTTTGAATCAATGCGAGCAGGGCAAGCGCGATGAGCTGCAGCGAATAGCGCTGATCGGTCGGCTCCAAACCGAACGGGTCAACGGCGACCGCGCCGAGGCCAAGGCGCTGTTGGCGCGGGCCGAACAGCGCCTGGTGATAGCGGGGTCGAGCACGTGGGTGGAGGCGGCGGGTATCGCCTCACTGGCGACAGTGTTGGGCGAACTCGACCGGTCCGAGCGTATTTACCAGCAAGTGTTGCCGCAGGCCGAGGCGGCCGGCTATGGCCTGATCGCCGCCTTGGCGCTTACCGGTCAAGCCGAAAACGCCGCCGCGCAAGGCGACTGGGTGCGCAGCCGGGCGTTGGTCTCGCGCGCGCGCGCGCTGCTTGCCCCCGACACTTGGCTGATCGTGCGCCGGCTCGATTTTCTGGCCGCCGCCGACGCGCTGGGCAGCGGCGACCACGCGCGCGCGCGAAGCCTGGCCAGTGCGTTGCACAGCCAGGCCCGTCGGCACGGCGATGTCGTCTTCGAGCTGGAAATCCACGGCTTATTCCTAGCCGGCACCCTGAGCGAGGATTGCAGCCAGGCGCAACGCCAGGCGCTGCTGGCGCGCACCGGCATGCGCGGAGTCGACGCGGCCTGGTTGAACCTCGCGCCCAGGGTCCAGGTCGCGGCCGAGACTAAAGCAGCGCATTGAGCCAGCGCTCGCAGGCGCTGGCCGAATCACTCGCCGCTACGAGCGCTCAACAGCCTGGGCTCTTTGCCGACCACCTGAAAATCGCCGTCGGCAACCACGTCGGCGTCGGCCGAGCGTGCGTCCTGGGATAGCCACGGCGCGCGCGCGCGCGGCCCGGGAAGATAAGCCTCCCACTGCCCGTAGCCCGGCAGACGCAACTGCGGGGTTTCGTACCCGACCGGAATGCGTACCGTCACCGGCGATGCGTCCGCGGCGCGGTACTGCTCGCTTACGATGAACTTCCATTTCTTGATCGCGCCGACCGCCGATGCGGCGAAGGCATCGCGGATTTCCTGCATCCTCTTTTCGCTGGCGACCACGTTCAGATTGACTTGCTCGACCATCGCTTCGTCCACCTCGCCGTTCGCATTCAACCGCGCCAGGACGTAAGCGGTGCCCGCGGCGTTGGTCCCGGCGAGCGCGGCGGGATAGCTAGGTTTGCGCATCGTGCCGGGCTTGGGAGCCACGTCGGTGCGGTCTTCGCCGAAATGCACGCTCTTGAGCTTCAGCGCGACATTGCGGTCGTCTTGCATCCGGCCTACCACGCGCGCGGTGAGCTTCAGCGGGCCGGTGGTTGCCTCGCCGTCTTGCTGGGTCGGTTCGATCCGCCATTGCGTCACCGAATCGCGAATCAGAGCGACCACCGGTGCGGGCACCTTTTGCTCTCGCTCGATGGCGATGCTTTGGATGTCGCCGTCGGGATTCAGGCGCGCGTGTCCGCGTACGACCATGCTGACTTCGGTGTTCCGGCGCGCGGCGTCGGAATTCTTGGCGCCGGCGCCGAAGGCGATCGCCAAGGCCAGCGCGCTTGCGGCGATAAGGGCTGCGGTTTTCATCGTTGAACCTCTGAAGGGGGCGGACGCACCGGTCTGCGGCGAGCCCGCGTCCATCAAAGTCGGATCGATCGTTCGGCCGCGTACCAAGGCTAAGAAGCCGGCGTTGAATTCACCGCAACGCAGTCACACATGCATCGTGTCGCGCGCATGCGGCGATTCGGATCGAGGTGGGAATATTCGCCGCGCCGGCCGCGAGGCGGTGCTAGGTGGCGCTGGAATATCGGTGGGCGGAGCTCGCCGTTTTGGCCGGAAAGATCGAAAGCGCCGCGATCACCTCCTCGGTCCGGGCGTCGGCGTACATTTCGAATGCGGTGCGGTAATAGAACTGCGGAATCGGATAATTCATCAGCCAATACAGCATTTGCTCGGGCGCTTCGTGATTGGCGCGTACCGCCGATAAAATGCGCACCAGATCGCGCAGCACCACTTGCATTCTCGCGGTGCCGTGATCGTTGCGTATGACCACATTACCCTGCGGATTGGAAATCGCGGCCAGTTGCTTGGCCCGGATTCCCAGAACCGCGACCACCCGTTTCGGGGAAATGTGCAGGGTTCCGGGTATCCGCAGGGTATCTAGGAAGCGTTCGAAGTCGGTTTCGGTCATGACGTTCTCAAGTCGTTGGGGGCGGCCATGCCTCGGGGCCGGCCGCATGCCGTCTGGGACTGCCTGGAAGGAGCGCGATGTTCCGGCCGGAAGGGGCGAGGGACGGCGGATCGGGTGCGAGCCGGCTGGCTCGGCCGGCCTCGGGCGAGAGGCGACGGCATCGGCTCTCAGTAGCTGCGATTTCGCTGTCGGCCGCTTGCAGAGAAATCTCAATTTTTCTCTCAGGGCGCCAAAAGACGCCTCCCATCTCCTTTTTGAGTGACATTTGGCGTAGATGTAATTTGATGAACATCACAAATATTGTGTGTCTTGATACGCACTTACGTTCGCCTCAGTCCCCGAAGAGAGACCGCCGGAGCGGCTTCAGACCAGCCGCCGACGGCCGCCGTAAAGCTGCGGAAACAATCGAAAAAAATTGAGATCGCTCAGATGCGGCGCCCGCCCGCGGTTCCTAATCTGGCCGCCATAGGGACAGCGACGCGGCCGATGGGCCGGGCGTCCGCCGATTCGAAGGGGATTCCTCGAATCCGGTCGCGGACGCGCCGAACCGGTTAATCCACCGGCGCGGCGTCGGCATTCAAAACCCTCCACTACACGGTTCGCCTTTCAAAGGGCGGGTTAACCGCGGGCGAATATCGGTCAGAGATCGGTATTCATTACTTCGAAATCGATTTTTAACGATACGGCGATTAGGGAACAACCGATGAATTTTATTTTCTGCAAGGTGTGGAGCAAGCGCCTCGGGACTTGGGTGGTCGCGTCCGAGCTGGCCAAGGGTGGAAAGAAGCGATCGCGGAAAGCTTCGGTCGCCCCCGCGCTCGTGCTCGCGATTGCGCCTGCCACTTTTTTAGCTGCCTTTGGCGCGCATGCGGGCGAAATTAATAGCACCACTGATTGTGCGCAATCTGTTGGCAACGTCGTCGTTGGTAGAAATAATCCGGGCGTTGCGAATGCCGCGGCCAAGGACTATGAGACGACTAGCGCTTCTGTTGGTGCTTACAATCTAGTCGCTGGCTGCAGCGCGAAGGTCGGTACTCCCACCACAGGGACAAGCCGGTGGGGAGGAACCGCTTTCGGCACCTTCAGCAACGCAATGGCGCGCGGGGCGTCTGTCTTTGGGTTCCAAGCCAAAGCCAATGAGCTGTGGGCGACCGCACTGGGTTTGGATACCAATGCCAGTGGCGTCGGCGCGACCGCCATCGGCTTCGGCAGTGTCGCGACAGGGAGCAACAGCGTTGCGTTAGGTAGCGCGGGGGGGGTGGGAACCGATGGCAACAATCCTTTGAGCGTGGCGGATGCGACCCGCGCGGACGGGTCGGGCTCGATCGCGATCGGAGCCCACGCCACCCGCGGTGCGCAGAGCATCGGCGATCTCAGCATCGCGATGGGTGGGCGGGCGACGGCGACAGCGGTTGCCCTGGGCGGCATCGCCATCGGTAACAACACCACCGCCGGGGCGGAGGGTGCGGTCGCGCTGGGCGCATATTCCTCAGTGGCGGCGGGGGCTACCTCGGGTGTCGCGCTCGGTCGCTACGCCACCGTCAACGGCGCGTACGGCATCGCCCAGGGCGACAACGTGAACTCCGGCGCGATCGGCCGAAACGTCGCGATCGGCTCGTCGTCGACCACGGCCAATTCCTCTACCGCCGCCGGCGGCGCAGTCGCCATCGGCCGCGGCCAAACCGCCACCGGCAACGGCGCGGTCGCCATCGGCGACCCCAACACCGCCACCGGCACCGGCGCGGTGGCGGTGGGCGCGGACACCAACGCCAACGGGCAGGGCGCACTCGCGGTCGGCAACGCCAATACCGCTTCGGGTCAAGGCGCGGTCGCGCTCGGCAACGCCAGTTCCACCTCGGGGCGAGGCGCCGTGGCGATCGGTAATGCCAGCGCCGCCAGCGTCGCGGGCGCGGTGGCTTTGGGCGATGGCGCTTCGGCCAGCATCGCGCGCAGCGTCGCCTTGGGCAGCGGCGCGACCACGGCGGCGGCGGTCGGTACCGCCAGCACCGTCATCCGCGGTACCACCTACAACTTCGCCGGTGCCGCGCCGACCAGCACGGTCAGCGTCGGCGCCGCGGGCGCCGAACGCACCGTCACCAACGTCGCCGCTGGCCGCCTCAGCGCCGCCAGCACCGACGCGGTCAACGGCAGCCAGTTGTTCGCCACCAATCGGGCGGTCGAAACCCTCACCGGTTCCAACAGCACGCTCGACCAGACCGCGGTGAAGTACGACTGGAACGACGCCAACGCCAACGGCGCGATCGACCCGGGCGAGTTGAACCGCAATCGCGTCACCCTCAATCCGGGCGGCGCCGGCGCGACCACGTTGGCCAATGTCGCCGCGGGCGCTGTGTCCGCGGCTTCGACCGAAGCGGTCAATGGATCGCAGTTGTTCCAGACCAACCAGAACGTGTCCGGTCTCGACACCCGGGTGACCAAGACCGAGGGCGATGTCACCGGCCTCGGCAACCGTGCGACCAAGACCGAAGGCGATGTCACGGGCCTCGGCAACCGCGTGACCAAGACCGAGGGTGATGTCACCGGTCTCGGCAACCGCGTGACCACGGCCGAGGGCAAGGTCACCAACCTCGACAATCGCGTGGGCATCGTCGAAGGGCAGGTAGCGACGCTGGGCCAGGACGCATTGAAGTGGGATCCGGCCGCGAACGGCGGCGCTGGCGCTTACAACGCCAACCACAACGGCGCCGGCCCGAACAAGATCGTCAACGTGGCCCCGGCCGATCTGAGCGCGGCCAGCACCGATGCGGTCAACGGCTCGCAGTTGTTCAAGACCAACCAAGATGCGGTCGCGCTCGGCACCCGCGTGACCAAGAACGAAGGCGATATCGCCGCGCTCAGCACCGCGGTCGGTCCGACCGATCAGGCTTACCAGGACACCAACGGCCACGGCGTGCGCTACGTGCGCACCAACGCGGGAACCAACGCGCAGTCGGATGCTTTCGCCACCGGCGCCAACTCCACCGCGGTCGGCTACAACGCCCGCGCGGCGGCCGACGAAGCCATCGCGATCGGCGAAAACGCACTGGCCGACAAGCTCAGCGGTTTGGCGATCGGCTCGGGTACGAAGGCGGGCGAGGAATACGCCATCGCTCTGGGCGACAACGCGCAAGCCACCGGGAAATACTCGCTGGCCCTGGGCGATGAAAGCCGGGCGAACGGCGTTACGTCGATGGCCGTGGGCTCGGGTTCGAAGGCGGTCGCCGACCGCGCCACGGCGCTGGGCGCTGCCACCAATGCCGCGGGCGTGGGTTCGCTCGCGATGGGCAGCTCGGCCAACGCAACCGCCGCGGATGCGACGGCGATCGGTACAAACAGCGTGGCCAGCCATGACGGCAGTGTCGCCTTGGGTTCGGAGTCGGTGGCTAACGGCGCCAACCTCGGCAATGCGGCGTATGTGCCGGTGGCGTCGACCTACGCGGTGGCCGGTGCGGTGCCGATGGGCGAAGTTTCGGTCGGCGCTTCGGGCAGCGAACGTCGTCTGACCAATGTCGCGGCGGGCGCGGGCGATACCGATGCGGCCAACATCAGCCAGCTCAAGGCGGTGGACAGCAAGATCAGCTCGCTCGGCCAGGATTCGCTGTTGTGGGATCCGACCGCGAACGGCGGTGCGGGTGCGTACAGCGCCAATCACCTGGGCGCCGGCCCGAACAAGATCGTCAACGTGGCTCCGGCGAATCTGAGCGCAGCGAGCACCGATGCGGTTAACGGCTCGCAGTTGTTCCAGACCAACCAGAACGTCTCCGGTCTCGGAACCCGCGTGACCAAGACCGAAGGCGATGTCACGGGTCTCGGCAATCGTTTGACCAAGACCGAGGGTGATGTCACGGGTCTCGACAACCGCGTGGACAACGTCGAAGGGCAAATGACGACGCTGGGCCAGGACGCGTTGAAGTGGGATGCGGCCGCGAACGCGTACACGGCCAACCATAACGGTGCCGGCCCGAACAAGATCGTCAATGTGGCTCCGGCCGGTTTGAGCGCAGCCAGCACCGACGCGGTCAATGGTTCGCAGCTGTTCCAGACCAACCAGAATGTGGCCGGTCTCGATACTCGTGTGACCAAGACCGAAGGCGATGTCACGGGCCTCGGCAACCGTGCGACCAAGACTGAGAGTGATGTCGCTGGCCTCGGCGCCCGCGTGGGCAACGTCGAAGGACAGATGACGACGCTGGGTCGCGACGCGTTGAAGTGGGATGCGGCCGCGAACGCGTATACGGCCAACCATAACGGTGCCGGCCCGAACAAGATCGTCAATGTGGCTCCGGCCGATTTGAGCGCAGCCAGCACCGACGCGGTCAACGGTTCGCAGCTGTTCCAGACCAACCAGAACGTGGCCGGTCTCGACACCCGCGTGACCAAGGCCGAAGGCGATGTCACGGGCCTCGGCAACCGCATGACCAAAACCGAGGGCGATGTCACGGGCCTTGGCAATCGTGTGAGCAAGACCGAGGGCGATGTCACCGGCCTCGACACCCGCGTGGACAACGTCGAAGGGCAAATGACGACGCTGGGTCGGGACGCGTTGAAGTGGGATGCGGCCGCGAACGCGTATACGGCCAACCATAACGGTGCCGGCCCGAACAAGATCGTCAATGTGGCTCCGGCCGATTTGAGCGCAGCCAGCACCGACGCGGTCAACGGTTCGCAGCTGTTCCAGACCAACCAGAACGTGGCCGGTCTCGACACCCGCGTGACCAAGACCGAGGGCGATGTCGCTGGCCTCGGTAACCGTGTCACCACCAACGAAGCCGGCATCGCCGATCTCGGCAACCGCGTCACCAACAACGAAGGCGCCATCAGCAACCTGCAGAAGCAAGTCGGCCCGACCGATCCGGCCTACGCGCAACAGAACGGCGGCGGTATTCGTTATGCGCGCACCAACGACACCGGTCTGGCTCAGGACGATGCGCACGCGCAAGTCGCCGGTTCCACCGCCGTCGGCTACAACGCCGTCAGCTCGGCGGCCGATGCGGTCGCGCTGGGCCGCAACGCTCAGGCCAGCCATGCCGGCAGCGTCGCGCTTGGGGCGAACTCGGTGGCTAACGGCGCCAGCCTCGGCAACGCGGCGTATGTGCCGGTGGCGTCGACTCATGCGGTGGCCGGTACGGCGCCGGTGGGCGAAGTCTCGGTCGGCGGCACCAACAGCGAACGTCGCTTGACCAACGTCGCGGCAGGTGCGGGCGAGACCGATGCGGTCAACATCAGCCAGTTAAAGGCGGTGGAAAGCAAGGTGTCGTCGATAGGCCAGGATTCGCTGTTGTGGGATCCGACCGCGAACGACGGTGTGGGCGCTTACAACGCCAACCACCTGGGCGCCGGTGCGAGCAAGATCGTCAATGTGGCTCCGGCCGATCTGGGCGCGGCCAGCACCGATGCGGTCAACGGTTCGCAGTTGTTCCAGACCAACCAGAACCTGGCAGGTCTCGACACCCGGGTGACTAAGGCTGAAGGCGATGTCACCGGCCTCGGCAACCGCGTGACCAAGGCGGAGGGTGATGTCACTGGCCTTGGCGACCGCGTGACCACGGCAGAGGGCAAGGTCACCGATCTGGGCAATCGCACCGCTACCAATGAAGCCGGCATCACCGATCTCGGCAACCGCGCGACCGCAACCGAGGGCAAGGTCACCGCTCTGGACACCCGAGTGGGTAACGTCGAAGGTCAGATGTCGTCGCTGGGTCGGGACGCATTGAAGTGGGATGCGGCCGCGAACGCATACACAGCCAACCACAATGGCGCCGGTCCGAACAAGATCGTTAATGTGGCTCCGGCGGATTTGAGCGCGGCGAGTACCGATGCGGTCAGCGGTTCGCAGTTGTTCCAGACCAATGAGAAAGTGTCCGGTCTCGATACCCGCGTGGGCAAGACCGAGGGCGATGTCACGGGCCTTGGCGACCGCGTCACCACGGCCGAAGGCAAGGTCACCAATCTCGACACCCGCGTGGACAACGTCGAAGGGCAGATGACGACGCTGGGTCAGGATGCATTGAAGTGGGATGCGGCGGCGAATGCTTACAACGCCAATCGCAACGGCGCCGGTTCGAACAAGATCGTCAACGTCGCTCCGGCCGATCTGAGCGCAGCGAGCACCGATGCGGTTAACGGTTCGCAGTTGTTCCAGACCAACCAGAACGTGGCCGGTCTCGACACCCGCCTGACCAAGACCGAGGGCGATGTCACGGGTCTGGGCAACCGCTTGACCAAGACGGAGGGCGACGTCACCGGCCTCGGCAATCGCGTCGCCACGACCGAGGGCAACGTCACCAACCTCGACAACCGCGTGACCAATAACGAAGGCGCCATCACCAACCTGCAGAAGCAAGTCGGCCCGGCCGATCCGGCCTACGTGCAACAGAACGGCAGCGGTACCCGTTATGCGCGCACTAACGACACGGGCTTGGCTCAGGACGATGCGCACGCGCAGGTCGCCGGTTCCACCGCGGTCGGTCACAACGCCGTCAGTTCGGCCGCCGATGCGGTCGCGCTGGGTCGCAACGCCCAGGCCAGCCATGCCGGCAGCGTCGCGCTCGGGGCGAACTCGGTCGCTAGCGGTGCCAACCTCGGCAACCCGGCGTATGTGCCGGTGGCGTCGACCCATGCGGTGGCCGGTATGGCGCCGGTGGGCGAAGTCTCGGTCGGTGCTTCGGGCAGCGAACGTCGTTTGACCAACCTCGCTGCAGGTGCGGGCGACACCGACGCGGTCAACATCAGCCAGTTGAAGGCGGTGGAGAGCAAAGTGTCTTCGCTCGGACAGGATTCGCTGTTGTGGGATCCGACCGCCAACGCCGGCGCCGGCGCCTACACCGCCAACCACCTGGGTGCCGGTCCGAGCAAGATCGTCAACGTGGCTCCGGCCGACCTGAGTGCGGCCAGCACCGACGCGGTTAACGGTTCGCAGTTGTTCCAGACCAACCAGAACGTGGCCGGTCTCGACACCCGGGTGACCAAGACCGAAGGCGATGTCACGGGTCTGGGCAACCGTGTGACCAAGACGGAGGGCGATGTCACTGGCCTTGGCGATCGCGCAACCAAGACTGAGGGTGACGTCGCCAAGCTCGACACCCGCGTGGGTAATGTCGAAGGGCAGATGTCGTCGCTGGGCCAGGACGCATTGAAGTGGGATGCGGGTGCCAACGCGTACACCGCCAACCGCAACGGCGCTGGTCCGAACAAGATCGTCAACGTAGCTCCGGCCGATCTGAGTGCAGCGAGCACCGATGCGGTCAACGGCTCGCAGTTGTTCCAGACCAACCAGAACGTGGCCGGTCTCGACACCCGCGTGACCAAGACCGAGGGCGATGTCACGGGTCTGGGCAACCGCTTGACCAAGACGGAGGGCGACGTCACTGGCCTCGGCAATCGCGTCACCACAACCGAGGGCAACGTCACCAATCTCGACAACCGCGTCACCAACAACGAAGGCGCCATCACCAACCTGCAAAACCAAGTCGGACCGGCCGATCCGGTCTACGTGCAGCAGAACGGCAGCGGCAACCGTTATGCCCGCACCAACGACACCGGCCTGGCCCAGGACGATGCGCACGCCCAAGTCGCCGGCTCCACCGCGATCGGCTACAACGCGGTCAGCTCGGCGGCGGACGCGGTCGCGATCGGCCGCAACGCTCAGGCCAGCCACGCTGGCAGCGTGGCGCTCGGCGCAGGTTCGGTCGCTAACGGCGCGTCGCTGGGCAATGCGGCGTACCTGGTCGGTGGCACCGCCACCGGCGAGGTCAACGTCGGCACCCGCCGCGTCACCGGCGTCGCCGCCGGCGCCAACGATACCGACGCGGTCAACGTCGCTCAGCTCAAGGCGATCTCGGGCGGCGCGGTGCAAGTCGAACAGCGTGCGCTGAAGTACGACTGGACCGACAGCAACGGCAACGGCGCGGTCGATCCGGGCGAAGTCGACTTCAGCAAGGCGACCTTGGCCGGACCCGTCAGCAACGATGGCGGCGTCACTGGCGGCAGCAAGCTGAGCAACGTGGCGCAAGGTGCGGTCTCGGCGACTTCGACCGACGCGGTCAACGGCGCGCAGCTGTTCGCCGTTGCCGGCAAGAGCGATGTGGCCTACGTCGCCCAGAACGGCAGCGGTCTGCGTTATGCGCGCAGCAACGAAACCGGTCTGGCCCAAGCCGATGCGCACGCTCAGGGCGTGGGTTCGACCGCGGTGGGCTATAACGCCACCGCCTCGGCCGAGAACGCCATTGCAGTGGGCCGCGAGTCGATCGCCGGTCACGCCAACTCGGTCGCGATCGGTGCTGGTTCAGCGACCACGGCCGGTGCCCAGAGCGGTTACAACGCGGCCTATGTCGGCAGCAGCAACTCGACCGGGCAAGTGCAGGTCGGTGGCCGCACCCTCGGCGGCGTCGCCGCCGGTCTGGCGGGCGACGACGGTGTCAACGTGGCGCAGTTGCAGGCGAGTGTGGGAAGCGCGGTCGATCAGGCCAAGACCTACACCGACAACCGCATCAACCAGGTGGCCGGCAACGTCGTTCAGTACGACAACCGCATCACCACGGTCGAAGGCGACGTCAACAGCGTCAAGAACGGTTCGGCGGGTTTGTTCCAGGTCAGCCAGGACAACACCGCCGCGCCGACCGCGACGGGCGCCAACGCCGCCGCCGGCGGCGCGGGTGCGGTGGCTTCGGGCAGCGGCAGCACGGCGTTGGGCAACGGCGCTTATGCGACCGCCGGAAATTCGGTCGCGTTGGGCAACGGTTCGGTGGCCAATCAGGCCGGCACGGTCTCGGTGGGTTCCACCGGCAACGAACGCCGGATCACCAACGTCGCCGTCGGCACCGCCGACACCGACGCGGTCACCGTCGCTCAGTTGAAGGGTTACACCAATGGTGGGACGCAGTACGACAAGAACCCCGACGGCAGCGTCAACACCAACAGCTTGACCTTCAACCCGAACGGCACCGGCGCGGTGACCCTGCACAACGTCGCCGCCGGCAAGGCGCCGACCGACGCGGTCAACGTCGGCCAGCTGCAAGCCGGCGTCGCCGACGCGGTGGTCCAGGCCAACAGCTACACCGATGGCCAGGTCGCGGCGGTCCGCAACGATGTGTGGAAGCTCAGCGGCGACGTGCGCCGGGTGGAGCGCGACATGCAATCGGGCATCGCCACCGCGATCGCGATCAAGCCCGCGCCCTACGTGGCCGGCCGCACGACGTACTACGCCGGTTTCGGCGCGTACAAGAGCGAGGCCGCGTTCGGCATCAGCCTGCGCCGCACCGCCGAGAGCGGACGTTGGAGCGTGGAAGGCGGCGCGTCGAGCAACCGCGACGGCATCGGCGCCTACGTCGGCGTCAGCGGCGTGCTCGGCGACTGATCGAGCGTAACTGTCCGGCGTGCCGCGCGAGAAGGCGCGGCACGCCGGCGGTTTCGATTCCCAACCCATGCGACGCGGCCGAATCGGCCGCGTCTTCTTTCTGTCTAAACGAACCGTCAACGGGATATTTGCAATGAGCCCGCACATGATCGAATCGCGACCACACATGCTCGGCGACGAGCAGTGGCGGACCGTCGCGTCTTATCTTCCGAGCCAATACCAGGCCCGGATCATCAACAACACCGGCGACTACCGCGGCTTCATCGAAGCGGTGCTGTGGGTGGTCGACAACAACGCGCCCTGGACCAGCATTCCATGCAGTTACGGTTCTTGGCGAGCGATCTACGTGCGCTTTCTGCGTTGGGTCCAGGACGAGCATTGGATCGCGGTGGAGCTCGCACTGGGATTGGAGAGCGCGATGGCGCGCCGCTTGCGCGATCGGGTCGAACGCTACCGCGCCAACAACCATTGGCGCAGCCGCAAGGGGCGCTCAGGCTCGGGCGATCACGGCGGCGGCGAGTTCTACGAGGAAATCGCCGTGCGCTGGCCCGGCATGACGACCGTTTGAACGAAGCGAGCCGATCGTACTTTCCGATTCGGACCCGTCGAACGCGGCCCATAGAGCCGGGCATGCGAACGCGCAGTCCACGCTGTACCCCCTTTGCCCGCGTTCCCCTGCGCGGAGCTTCGCGTATGCAGGTCCGGACTCCCCGCTGGACGGTGCGACGCTTGCGCAGTCGCATCGGCTGTTGTGCGCCGGGCCGATTCCCGCAACGGGACGTCCGGCGCTTTTTCGTTCAGCCGACGCTCGCATGAAGCGTACGCGCGCATTCTCCTCGCGCGGAGTGTTTGCTTGCTCGGACCAAAAACGCGATCGCGAGCATCTGCGATGGGTTTGCCGCGGGCCGAGTTCCATGCGTACTAGCCCGCGCAGCGTATTTCCACCGTGGTCGGTAACGGCGACGCCGACGGCGCGCACCGCCATCGAATCGGCGACGACCGCCAGATCGCGCTCATCGCGACGCGAGCGCCTTGTCGCCGTCGAGCAGCGCGAAAAAAATTCTGCAAGCGATTCGCACGAGCTAGCGATCGCATCGATCGTTGGTTGTTCGCGACCTTGAAACGATGGCGTCGTTTGCATCCGTGGCTCCGGGCTGTCGAGCCCGAACGCGCCGTTTGGTCGGCTATCCGTTGCGTCGCGCCGCACCGAATCTTCGACAACCTCGAGGAGAAATCGCGATCGCGCATATGTGTGACTTGTTTACTACAGGTCGAAATTTCATAAGAGAAAACGTGCGGTAGATCACATTTTTTGTAGTCTGAGGTTGTCGATTGATACCGATGACATCTCGGACGAAGGCAGCTCGCCCGGATAAGAACCAATCGATCGGAACATCGTGTTTCCGTTGCCGCCGTCGTACCGCGGTCGACCAGGCGCAGATAGATAGGGTCGTCTCAGCGCGGGGTTTGTTCCTCGCCGGCGCCGTCGATTGTCCGCAGAAAAGCATCGGCAGTGCCGCTCGTTTTATCCAGCTTCGCTTGTAAGCACGAAGTCAATTTTCGAAAGCAGTAAACCTGCGAAAAATAAGGGACTAAACAATGAAGACTATGTATCGCGCATTTGGCGCGGAAGGCCGACTGTGCGCGAACGATCGCTCCGACGCTGAACCGTCGCGCACCCATTGGAGCGCTCTGGCGGTGTCGCTGGCGTCGCTGTTGATGATCGGGCAGGCGTCGGCAGCCGATCCCGGCGCAAGTTGCGCGATGGCCGCCGGCTCCTCCGGTGGCCCGGCGCATTCGCAGGACGACGGCGCATTCGCCTGCGGTAGCTCGGCGAGCGCGAACTACGGCAGCGCCGCGGCGTTCGGTACCCGCGCCAATGCCAACGCGACCACTTCGACGGCGCTGGGTACCGACACCATCGTCAACGGCGTGGGCGGAACGGCGGTCGGCAATCAAGCCAACGTCGCTCAAGCCGCTGGAGAAGGTACCGCGATCGGCGTTTCTTCCAGCGCCGCTGCCTTTGTCGGCACCGCAGTGGGCGGCCGCTCTTCGGTTTCTGGCAACGGCGGCACCGCTGTCGGTCATTCGGCCAACGTGAGCGGAAGCTATGGCACTGCCATCGGCAACTCCGCCGTGGCCAACGGCGACCGTTCGCTCGCGCTGGGTGTCGCCGCCAAATCCAGCCACGCCAATTCGGTCGCTATCGGCGCCGACACCGCCACCACGGTCGGCGCACAAGCCGGTTATAACGCCGCCTACGTCGGCACTTCCGATTCCACCGGCCAGGTCAATGTCGGCGGCCGCACCATCGGCTCGGTGGCGGCCGGCGTCGCCAACGACGACGCGGTCAACGTCAGCCAACTGCGCTTCGGCGTCAATTACGCCATCGACCAATCCAAGCAATACACCGACGGCCGCGTCAGCTACGCCATCGACGAGTCGAAGAAGTACACCGATGGTCGGGTCACCTACGCCATCGACGAATCCAAGAAGTACACCGACTCGCGCGTCGGCGAAGTCAGCAACAGCGTGACCAACATCATCAACGGTTCCACTGGCGTGTTTCAGGTGAGCCAAGACGACACTGCGCCGGCATCGGCGACCGGCGCCGGTTCGACCGCGGGCGGTGCGGGCTCGGTCGCCTCGGGCGATCGCAGCACCGCCCTGGGCAACGATGCGTCTGCGACCGGCACCAACTCCGTCGCCATCGGCGCCGGTTCGATCGCCGATCAACCGAACACGGTTTCCGTCGGCAGCGTCGGCAACGAGCGCCGGATCGTCAACGTCGCCGACGGCGTGGCCGGCACCGACGGAGCGAACATGAATCAGCTCAATCAGGTCCGCGACGGCGGCGTGCGCTACGACAAGAACCCCGACGGCACCACCAGCTACGAGCGGATCACGCTGAACCCGAACGGTGGCGGCAGCACCATCCACAACGTCCGCGCCGGCGTCGCGCCCACCGACGCGGTCAACGTCAAGCAGTTGAACGACGGCATGGCCAAGACCCTGACCCAGGCCAACGACTACACCGACAAGCGCATCGGCGATGTGCGTTCGGATTTGAACAACGTCAACCGCGATGCGCGCGGCGGCACGGCCGCGGCGATGGCGATGGCCGGCTTGCCGCAAGCCTACCTGCCGGGACGCAGCATGGCGGCGATCGCCGGCAGCTCGTATCAGGGCGAAAGCGGCTTGGCGGTCGGCGTGTCCACCATCTCCGAGAACGGCCGCTACGTCTACAAGATGCAAGGCAGCGGCAACACCACGGGCGATTGGGGCGTGACGGTCGGCGCCGGTCTGCAGTGGTAAGCGCGCCCTAGCGGCGAACCCGACGCGGCGCGAGATCTCGGGCCGCATCGGTCGACACCTTTCATCGGAACGAAAATAATGAAATTTCGCGAAACTCTCTTAGCATTCTCCATCCCGTTCGCGCTGGCCGCGTCCTCGATCCTCGCCGGCACGGCGCACGCCCAGTCCTACGAGCCGACCACCATCGAATTTCCCTCGCCCGATCGCGCGACGACCAAGGAAGGCGCGTTTCCCAATGTCGACAACGTGCGCAACATGGCGCCCGGCCTGAGCAAGAAGCAGGTTTACCAACTGCTCGGGACGCCTCACTTCAGCGAAGGCGTGTTCGGCGTGCGGGAGTGGGACTACATCTTCAAGTTCCGCGTCGACGGACAAGTGATCACCTGCCAGTACAAGGTGCTCTACGACCGCGACTACTCGACCAGCAGCATGCACTGGGCGCCCGAAGGTTGCGCGGACGCGGCGCTGAATCCGCCGGTGCCGCGCGCGCCGGCGCCGATCGCCGCTCCGCCGCCGCCGTCGGTGATGCGCTCGACCACGACCACTTTGTCCAGCGAGGCGCTGTTCGCCTTCGGCAAATCCGGCTTGGCCGACATGCTGCCCAAAGGCCGCGGCGAACTGCGCGGTCTGGCCGAGAGCATCAAAAGCGCCTCGCGCGCCACGGTTCGGGTGGTCGGTCATGCCGACCGCATCGGCAGCAGCGATGCAAACCTGGCCCTGTCGACGCGGCGCGCGCAGACGGTCAGGCAGGCGCTGATCAACGAGGGCATCGCGGCCAGCGCGGTCACCGCGCGCGGCGCCGGCGATTCCGAGCCGGTATCCGATTGCGCCGACGGTCTGAGCCGCAAGCAGTTGGTCGCCTGCCTGCAACCCGATCGCCGCGTCGAAGTGACCGTCGATTCCTACAACTGAGCTGCCGACGCCGGCCGGAGGCCGCGCTGCGCAATGCGCGCGCGGCCTGTGAGCTAGGCGGACAGGAAGGATGCCATGAAGAAAATTCTATGGAGTTTGTTGTTTTTGGCGACGGCACTGAATGCCGGCGCCCAGCCGAGCAATCGCAGCGCCGCCACCCAGTTCCCCGGCGCTTACGCGCCCAAGTACGCCCAGACCGATCCGAGTCAGCTGCGCGACGCTGCGATGCGGATCGCCGCGTCTATGGATGAAGGCAAATTCGCCGATATGTGGACCAGCGCGTCCAAGTCGATGCAGAGCAAGATCAAGAAGAAAGAGTTCGTCAAGCGCACCGGCGAGATGCGCAAAAAACTCGGACCGGCCGTCGGCCGTTCCTGGATCGTCATCCATCGCGAAATCGGCGGCGGCGCGGGCCTGCCTGCGGGACAGTACGCGAGCGTGGAATTCGAACTAGCTACTGCCAACGGCGCGCCGGTCAAGGAACTGGTGTCGTTCACGCTCGACGCCGACGGGGTGTGGCGGCTGGTCGGTTACGCCGTCAGATAAGCGCCGTTCGGCCGGGCGGCGGCGATCGGCGCCCGGCCGAAGCAGGCCCGACCAACCGGGTGTGCGAATGCGCGCCCCGCGCTGTCCTGCTTCGCCCGCGTACCCCTGCGCGGTGCTTCGCGTATGCAAGTCCGGATTCCTCCTGGGCGATGCGACGCTTGCGCAGTCGCATCGGCTGTTTTGCGCCGGACCGAATCCCGCAACGGGACGTCCGGCTTTTTTTCCATCGCCGTAGGCGCGGTGCATGAGCGCGCATTCGCGTCGCGCGAAGCGTTCGCCTATCCGGGCGGAAAACAGTAATCGCGCGCAGGTGTGATTTGTTTACTTCAGGGCGAAATTTCATAAGCGAGGAAATGCGATGCGCGTCACTTTTTATGTAGCCTGAGATCGTCGATTCATAGCGACGCCGCCTCGGACGAAGCTCGCTCGCATCACCAAGCATCAAGCGATCGTTCTTCGTTGTCGCGGCTGCGCCGAAGTCACGCGATCCAGAAAGAAGAATGGAGTCATCTCGGTGCGGGATTCCCTACGCAATCAGATAAGCGCGGTTCGGCCGGACGCCGGCGAAAGACGATGGGCAGGCGGCACGCGCAGGGCGATGTCGATGCAAGCCGATTGGCTGGGCGCACCGCCCGCAACGGCGTTCGACAGCGCCGCGCAGGCGACGGCCGCGATCTGTCTGTTGGCGCGGCGGCGGCATGGATCGCTGAGTTACTACCGGGCGGCCGACGAGGCGGTGTCGCCGTTTCTCAACGCGGCGCTGAGTTTGAACTTCCTGCGCATAGAGAGCCGGCAAGCCGGCTATGCCTTGCGCGAGCTCGGAAGCCTGACGGCGTTCGAGTATCTGTCGAACAATGAGCGCGATCCGCGCAAGCCCGAGCCGACCAAGACCTACGTTCGTTACGAAATTCGGCTCGGCATGCTCGGCTGCAAGTTGCGCGATCTGGGCTCGCTGAATTTCCGGGTCGCGGATTAGGCGCGACAGTCGACCCCTAAGCGTGGGCGCCGATGGTCAATTTGAGCTTTTTTGAAAGGATCGCATCGATGGTGAGAGCGCATTGGATCAAGGCGGCAACACTCGCAGGCATGGCGTTCGTCCTTGCTGTCGGCGTCCCCGCCGACGCGGCGAAAGCCAGTTTCATCGAATGCGGCCCGGCTTCGAACGGATTGGGCGTGGCAGCGGCCTCGGCCCGGCCGCGCGCGCTGGCTTGTCCGGCCGCGCTCGCCGTGGCCGAGGCATATCTTCGCGAGAGCGGCCGCGGCGCAGACAAGCGTTCCACGTTCAAGATCGCAGGCGCGGTATGGCGCTGCGAGGTTCGCGACCGCAGCACCCATCCGTTTATCGAATGCGCGATGCGCGGAAAATCGCGCGAGCGCGTGAGGATGTATTCCTGATGCGGAGCAGTGCCGCGCACGCATTGCGGAACGTCGCGACTCAAACTCGATCGATGGCGGGGGAGCCACCATGCGCAGAACGGACAAAGCGATCCATAGCGCCGCGGCTGCCGCGGTGTCGTTGGTTCTAGCGTCTACCGTGTATGTAGGCTTGCACGTCAAACCGTCGGGCGTCGCCAGGATGCCGTCGCCTACCGCATCTGGTTGCGCTATCGGCGCGTCGGCGGCGCGCGAAGCGCGAATCGCGGGTTGGGCAAGCGCGGCGCATGCGGCGGCGACATCGTCGCGACGATCATCCCAATGCCGGACGGTCAGATAGTCCGCTCGCCGGACCCATCGGCGTCGGGCCGCACCACGAAAGAACGGCCCGCTCGCGCGGGCCGTTCTCTATCGCAGCGCTCCAATCGCTTGAAGCTTGTGATCAGTTCACCTTGACCGCGGTCCAGGCACGGGCCAGGGTCTTGTACTCATTGGACGTGTTGCCGTACAGATCCGCCGCCGCCTGCAAGGTCCAGGTGCGAGCCTGCGGATAGGTGGTGCTGGAGACGAAATAGCGGGTCAACGCGCGGTACACGATCGCGCCGACCTTGTCGCGGCCGACGCCGGCGATGGCGGTGTCGTTGTTGCAGACCAACTGCGCCTTGGTATAGCTGAAGCCCTTCGGCACCACCACGCCTTCGGAGGCGAGGTAGAACACGCGGTTGAGCACGCCGGAGGTCAGGTGCGGATCGTAGGGGCCGTTCTGATAGGTCTGCGAGGCGGTGAAGCCGCCGCTGGGATAGCAGACCTTGGATCGGCCGTCGGCATCCTGCTTGAACAGCACGCGCAGGGCCTTGGTGCCCGACGGGTTGTTCTTGACCAGCTTCTCGCCGATCAGGTAATCGCCTGCGTCGCTGGCGTTGTTGGCGTAGTACTCGACCAAGGTGCCGAAGATGTCCGAGACGCCCTCGTTGAGGCCGCCGGTGTCCTTGATGTTGTAGTAGCCCAGCTTGGCGGTCGCGCCGGTGACGCCGTGCGCCATTTCGTGGCCGGCCACGTCGATGGCCACCAGCGGCAGGAAGTCGGTGCCGTCGCCGTAAGCCATCAGCTTCTGCGCGCCCCACCAAAAGGCGTTGTCCATGCCGGTGCCGACGTGGACGAAGCTGCGCACGCCCTTGCCGTCGTTGAAGATGCCGTTGCGGCCGTGCACGTTCTTGAAGTAATCCCAGGTCACCGCGACGCCGTAGTGTGCGTCGGTGGCGACGGTGGCGCGGTCGCTGGACAGATTATTGCCCCAGACGTTGTCGCTGTCCTTGAATTGCACCGCGCCCGGGAACGCCGAGACGTAGTTGTCGGAGCCCTTGGCGTCGAGGGTCGAGCCGTTGCCGCGGGTGGGGTCGAGCAGTTGGAAACCGCCGCTGACCGAGTCGGTGACGATGCCGACGTTGCCGAGCAGCAAGCTCTTGCCGGTGCCGTTGGCGGCCGCGGTCTGGATGCGGTCTTCGGCGTGCAGCAGCTTGCCGTTCTTGGCGTCGACGTAATAAGTGAAATGCCCCGGCAGCTGACTGTCGCGGCGGTCGCCCATCAGCTCCATCTGATAAGCCAAGGTCGGCTCGGTGCCCTGTGCGAACACCACCAGTCCGGCGTTGTCGATCGAGGCGACCTTGCCGTCGAACGCGGCGCCGGCTTCGACTTCGGCTTGAGCGACGCTGATGCGCGGCTGGATGTCCGGGCGATCGAAGGTGCGCATGTTGTCGCCCTGGCTGATCGAGGTGAGCGCGCCGTCCTGGCTGTGGACGACGAAATCGCCGCCGACCACCGGCAAGCCCTGATAGCTGCGCTCCATGCGCACGTGCTCGGTGCCGTCGCGATCAATCATCACATCGCGCGCGGCGAAGGCGTCGGCTTCGACGCGATGGACTTCGCGCGCGGCGGCGCCGGTCAGCAAGGCGCGCGCGCGCTTGGCGGCCGGGGAGGTGTCGGCTTGCTCCGGCGAGTTGGAGGAGGCGACCAGGTCGCTGCCCGGACGTGCGCCCGGTGCGTTGGCGATGGCGCCGGCGACGGCGTGATGCGCGGCGATCGCACGGGCAGACGCGGGAGCGGTCGAGCGGGTGGAGGCGGTGGCCGAAGCAGCGGCCGGATCGGCCACGGCGGAAGCCTGGAGCGATTGCACGCGCGAGGCGATGGCGCCGGAATCGACCTGGGTGGCCAGGCCGGCGAGCGCGGCGATCACGGCCGTGCTCAGCAGAGCGGTCTTGAGTTGCATTGGATTGGATCCCCTTGAAGCGGATAAGAAGGAAAGTGGCTTTACGCGATCGTTGCTCCGATGCAACGGGGCAGGGCGACCGTCCCGTTTGCACGGGAGTCCGCTCGGCATGGCGATGCTGATTTATGGATTAGCGCCGAACAGCGGTGCCGACTTTAGGGCGACACAACGACTCGACGGCATGCAAAGCAGCGAACCGCGTCGCACAATCGCGTCGGCGATTTCGTTGCGCGTCACAAAACGAAATGCGTTGAACGCTGTTTGCGAAAAGCTTGCGATGCGCGTGCGAAATAGCTGTTTTCCGCGTCTGTTGCGACTCGCAGGGCGACGAAAATGCCGTGGCCAATACCGAAAGCTCGAGGCGGAGAATCTCGCGCGCGCCGGTCCATTGTCTTGAAGGATGCGCAGCGGCCGAATTCAGATCCCCGTGGCATCCGGCCATCACGCGTACTGGACCGCACGGTCAGCGATCAGACCAGCGCGCCCATTCGGTGGAGTTTTGTTTGCATGTCGATCTTATTTCTGTCGCAACGCGATGAACTCGATGAATCGTCCAGGCGCGGCCGCACATCCATCGGTCGCGTTCGATCACAACACCCTACTTAGGCGAATTCTTCGATTTCCCTGCGAATTTGCCGCTTCCGCGTCGGTCGCCTGGCCAAGAAATAATCATCGAGCAGCCTATGAATCATTCATGCTGCGATGAACATCTCAGTTAAGCGTATTCAACCTTGTAGGCAACTGTAAACGAAGTCTCATTGCTGAAATGCGCACTAATTTTGCTTGTCATCGTCATAACGAATAATCATCAAAACCACACTGTGCTTCGGTCACACGAATGAATTTTTTCGTGGATGATACGAGCCGCCAATCGTGCATGCGTCGCCCAGGATCGGGATGAGCGAATCGGAGGCCTCGCCACTACATGGATGAGAGAGGATGTGTTGCACACAAGCAACATCGATGAAGTCCGGTATTTAATTCGACTTGCGTTTGACTGTTTTGTGCCCCGAAACGCGAGCTGCGGCTTGCGCGGGACCATTCGCACGTCGCTACAAGGAAGAGCACTGCGCTAACGGAAGCTGTTTAAAAAAGCACGACCCCCACCCATCGGAATCAGGCGCCCAAGCGCGCCCTCGGTCGATTTATTCGCGGCCGACGCCCCACTGCGCGATCTGCAATCGCCGCGGAGACGTCGGAGTGCGCGAGTGAATGGATCGGGCCGGATCGTGGGGGCTTTCTTCTCACTTATTCGGAAATGGACGGTTCTCAGTTATGGACATCAAGGCGAATCCGGCGGCCTCCGGCCGCGTGGCGAAGGTCGCGGTGATCGGCGCGGCGTGCCGCTTTCCCGGGCAATCCAATACCCCGGAAAGCTTCTTCCGCAATCTGCTGCAAGGGCAGAACTATGTCGGGCCGGTGCCGGAGGACCGTTGGGCGGTCGATAAATTCCTCAACGAGCGCGATGTCGCCGGCAAGGCCTATGTCGGCTTCGGCCACTTCCTCAAGGACTACGACTACCGCGGCTTCGACGCCGACTTTTTCCACTTCTCGCCGCGTGAGGTCGAGTTCCTCGATCCGCAGCAGCGGCTGCTGCTGGAGCTGAGCTGGGAAGCGATGGAGAACGCCGGTCTGGATGTCGAGGCTTTGGCCGGTTCGCAGACCGGCGTGTTCGTCGGCGGTTTCACCGTCGATCATCTGTTGAACCAGTTCGGCAGCAACGCGCGCGATGCGATCGGCTCGCACAGCGCGGCCGGCGCGACCTTGACCATGCTGTCCAACCGCGTTTCCTACGCGTTCGATTTCTGCGGGCCGAGTCTGTCGCTCGACACCGCGTGCTCGTCGTCGCTGGTGGCGTTCGCCCAGGGCGTGACTTCGATCCTGACCGGGCAGTGCGAAACCGCGTTGGTCGGCGGCGCCAATTTCATCCTGCGCCCGGAATACACCATCGCCATGTCCAAGGGCCGGTTCCTGGCCAAGGACGGCCGCTCCAAGAGCTTCGACGCGCGCGCCGACGGTTACGGCCGCGGCGAAGGCGGCGGCGTGGTGGTGCTGAAGGATCTCGAAGCGGCACTGCGCGACGGCGATGAAATCTTCGCCATCGTCGACGGCGCCGGCGTCAATCAGGACGGCCGCACCAGCGGCATCACCGTGCCCAACCCGGAAGCGCAGCGCGCGTTGATGGAGCAGGTGCTGGCGCAAAGCGGCCGCGCCGCGAGTGAGGTGGACTACATCGAAGCCCACGGCACCGGCACGCCGGTCGGCGACCCGCGCGAAACCCGCGCGATCGCCGATGTCTACGGCCGCGACGGCGACTGCGTGGTCGGTTCGGTCAAGGCCAATATCGGCCACCTGGAAGCCGCCGCCGGCGTCGCCAGCGTGATCAAGTCGGTGATGATGCTGCGGCACAAGCTGGTGCCGCCGGTCGCCGGGCTGGAACAGGTCAATCCGGAAATTCCCAAGGAAGTGCGTTTGCCGCGCGAAACGCTGGCGCTCGGCGAAGGCCAGGGCGAACGCCGCATCGCGATCAACTCCTTCGGTTACGGCGGCACCAACGCCCACGTCATCCTCGGCTCCTATGCGCAGGCGGACGCCGCGCAGGGTCAGGCCGCGACGGATACGACCTCGATCAAGCTGCTGCCGCTGTCGGCGCGCGACCCGCAGGCGCTGCGCACGCGTGCGCGCCAACTCGCGGACGTGCTGGAATCGCCGCAAGCGCCGGAGCTGGAGGACGTGCTGTTCACCGCCGGCGTGCGCCGTACTCATATGAGTCACCGTCTGGCGGTGTGGGGCGAAGACCGCGATCAGCTGGCGATGGCGCTGCGCCAGTTCGTGGCGGACGATTCCAGCGCGACCGGCGTGGAGGGCGTGCGTCCGTTCGCCGCCGATCCGCGCATCGCCTTCGTCTACACCGGCATGGGCCCGCAGTGGTGGGCGATGGGCCGCGAACTGCTGCGCGATAACGCGGTGTTCCGCGACACCCTGGAACAGGCCGACGCCTTGTTCACCCGCATCGCCGGGTTCTCGATTCTGGAAGAAATGACCCGTGAGGAAGCCGATTCGCGGATCAAGCGCACCGAGTTCGCGCAGCCGGCGAATCTGATGATTCAGATCGGTTTGACCCAGGCGCTGAAGGCCGAGGGCATCGTCGCCGACGCCGTGGTCGGCCATTCGGTCGGCGAGGTCGCGTCGAGCTGGGCTTCGGGCATGTTGTCGCTGGAAGAAGCGCTGCTGGTCAGCCGCGAACGCAGCCGCATCCAGGCCACCACCGCCGGCACCGGCGGCATGCTGGCGCTGGGCTTGTCGGCGCAGGACGCAGAGGCGGCGATCGCGCCGCACGGCGATCTGGTCTCGCTGGCGGCGATCAACTCGCCGCGCGCGGTCACCGTGGCCGGCGACCGCGCCGCGCTCGAAGCGATCCGTGTCGCCGCCGAAGCCAACAAGATCTTCGCCCGCGCGCTGGATGTCGAGGTGCCGTACCACAGCCCGCTGATGGAGCCGCTGAAGCCGGAAATCCGCGAGAAGCTGGCCAGCCTGCAGCCGAACCGGCCCGAGGTTGCGCTGTACTCGACCGTCACCGGCGGCCTGATCGGCGAGGGCGGCAGCGAGCGCGGTTTCGATGCCGAGTACTGGTGCGACAACGTGCGCAACCCGGTCTACTTCGCCGACGCGATCGGCGCGATGATCGACGACGGCTACACCTTGTTCGTCGAAGTCGGCCCGCACCCGGTGCTGCGCCGTTCGCTGGAAGAAATCAGCGCCGCGCGCAAGGTCGAGACCCGCATCGCCTCGACCTTGTGGATGAACAAGCCCGAGACCGCCGCGCTGCGCCGCAGCCTGTGCGAGATCTACGCCCACGGCGGCGACGTCGATTGGCAAGCGCGCACGCCGCGCGGCCGCCAGCTGCAACTGCCGACCTATCCCTGGCAGCGCCAGCCGCTGTGGCGCGAGGCCTCGTGGCAGATCCGCGACCGCCTCGACGTGCAGCAGGCCCCGCTGAGCGCGGCCGAAGGCGGCGCCGATCTGAATCTGCGCCGGCTCAACTATCTGTTCGACCACGTCGTCGACGGCTCGGCGATCATGCCCGCGGCCGGCTATCTGGAAGCGCTGTGCGAAGAAGGCCGCCGCCGCTGGCCCGACAGCGCCGGGCTTAGCGTGCGCGACGTGCTGATCCACCAGGCGCTGATCCTCGATCACGAGCGCGCCCTGCGTCTGGACGTGCGCTTCGACCCGACCACCCACCGCGCCGGCCTGTATTCGCGCGATGCCGGCGAGCAGGGCAGCTCGCTGTTGCACACCGAGGCGTCGATCCACCCGTACAGCGGCCGCTCGGTGGTGGCGACGATCCAGGCGCCGCAAGGCGAAGCGGTCGAAACCATCGACCCGCAGGCGCTGTACGCCGATCTCGGCGAGCTGTCCTTGCAGTACGGCCCGGCGTTCCGTCCGATCGTGGCCTTGCGCCGCGACCGCGCCGTCGGCGTCGCCGAAGCCGAACTGACCCGGCCGCAGATCGCAGGCGAGGGCGCCGAGGCTTACATCCTGCATCCCTCGCTGCTCGACGGCTGCTTCCAGACCGCGCTGACCCTGATGCACGCCAGCGAAGGCGCGTATCTGCCGGTGTCGCTGAAAGCGCTGGAAGTGTATGCGCCGCTGCCGGAGACCATCGTCTGCCGTACGCGCATCAGCGAACGCAGCGCGGCGCAGATCGTTTGCGATTTCGAACTCAGCGACCGCGCCGGCACGCCGCTGGCGCGGATCGAAGGGCTGGTCTGCCGTTCGCTGCACGGCCGCGGCAAGGCCGACGGTTTCCCGGCCGGCGACTACCAGCGGGTCTGGAATCCGCTCGGCGAACGCGTCGCCGCGCGCGCCGCGGTCCAGCGCCTGTTGATCGTCGCTCATCCCAAGGATGCGCTGGCGCAGGCGTTGGAAAAGATCGCCGCGCAGCAGGAGGTGGCGGTGGATCGCTGCGCCTGGAGCGAGCTGGCCGAACATCCGCGCCTGCACGAGGTCTCGCACGTGCTCGGCCTGGCCTGGGCCGGCCGCGGCGCCGACATGGACGTCACCGGCGAAGACGAAATCGCCGAGATGCTGCTGGCGGTGCAGGCGCTCGCGGCGCAATCGCGGCAGCTCTCGCTCCGCGTGGTGACCCGCGACGCGCAACGCCTGGGCGAGGACGAACGCGTCGCCCCCGCGCAGACCGCGGTCGCCGGTTTTATCCGCGTGGTCCGCAACGAGTACGCCTCGCTGGACGCAGCCACCATCGACATCGCCGCCGGCGCCGCCGATGCGCTGGCGCAACAGGTCTTCGACGAAGCCCTGGCCGATCAAATCATCGACGAAATCGCCTTGCGCGACGATGCGCGCTACGCGGCGGCGATGCTGCAAAGCGGTCTGCTGCAACGGCCGCAGCGCCTGCCGGCCGGCGGCGCCGACTCGCCGGCGGTGGAACTGAGCCTTCAGGCCTTCGCTTACACCGCGCAGCTGCTGCCGCAGCCGGCGCTGGCCGAGGACGCCTACGAGTTGCGGGTGGAGCGTCTGGGCCTGCAACTGGGCCATGAATCCGACCCGGTCGGGGTGATCGGCACCGTCGTGCGCGCCGGGCGCGAGGCCAAGCGCTTCGCCGTCGGCGACCGCGTCGCCGGCCTGGTGCCGCGCCGCTTGTCGAACGCGTTGGTGGTGAGCGAGGCCGAGAGCGTGCTGGAAGCCGTCACCCAGCCGCACACACGTTCGGCGCTGATCGCGCCGGTGGAAGCGCGCGCGGCGGCGATCGTTGCGACCTGCGGCCCGCAGCCGGGCCAGCGCGCGCTGATCGCGCACGGCGCATTCGGCGATGCCCTGGCGCGCCGTTTCAGCGCCGTCGGCGTCGACGTGGCGCGGGTGGCCGCGGACTTGTCGGATTGGGAGCGCGTGGCGCATTGCCGCGGTTACGATTTGATCGCCGTGCCGTTGTCGCAGTGGAGCCGCCAGGTCGGCTTCTTCGCCCTGGCCAAGGGCGGGCAGCTGATCGAACTCGGTCACGACACCGCGCCGTTCGCCCTGCCCGAGCACTGCGACCGTCTGGTCCGCCTGCGCAACGATCTCGACAGCCTGCACGCCAGCGACTCGTATCGCCGGACGCTGCGCGAAGTGCTGGCCGAGGGCGAAGCGTCGCCTGGCCTGGACACGAGCATCGGTTTCGCCGACCTGCTGCGCGTCGGCAGCGACGCCGCGGCCGAATTCGGCAGCGACTGGACCACCCTGGAAATCGCCGAGGACGCGCGCGAGTTCGACGCCGATGCCTCCGACCTGCCGCGACTGCGCCGCGACGGTACTTACCTGTTGACCGGCGGCTTCGGCGGCCTGGGCCGCGAGGTCGCGCGCTGGCTGGCGCGCAACGGCGCCGGCCGCATCGCCCTGGTCGGCCGCCGCGGCGCCGACACCCCGGGCGCGGCCGAACTGATCGAAGAACTGCGCGCGCTCGGCGCCGAAGCCAGCGCGCACGCGATCAACATCGCCGTGCCGCAGGCGGTGCTGCAACTGGTCCGCGAGCTGCACAAGCCCAAGGCGCCGCTGCTGGGGATCTATCACGCGGCCGGTGTGCTGGAAGACTATCTGCTCGGCGAGATGACCCCGGTGCACGTGCAACGCGTGCTGCGGCCGAAGGCCGGCGGCGCCTGGGCGCTGCACGAGGCGGCGCAAAAGGTCGGCGCGCCGCTGGAGCAGTTCGTGCTGTTCTCCTCGATCGCCAATCTGGTCGGCAACAGCCGTCAGGCCAATTACTGCGCGGCCAACGGCTTCCTCGACGGTCTGGCGCAGCTGCGGCGCTCGCAAGGGCTGCCGGCGTTGAGCGTCAACTTCGGCGCGATCGCCGGTGTCGGCATGCTCGAAGGCGATGCCCGCATCGGCCAGCACCTGAGCCAGATCGGTCTGACCCCGCTGGACGTGCAGATCGCCTTGCGCGGCCTGGGCCGCGCGCTGACCAAGCAACTGGCGCAGATCGCGATTTCCGAACAGATCGCCTGGGAGAAGTGGGCCGCCTACGAAAGCGTCGGCGGCGCCTCGCCGGCCTTCGTCGAACTGGTCGCGGCCAGCCGCGCCGCGCAAGCCGGCGACGCCTCGCTGGTCGAACAGCTGCATACCGCGCTGGCCGGTCTGGACGACGGCGAAGCGCGGCCGATCCTGCAGGAGCTGATCGCCGAAGTCGTGGCGGCCGGGCTCAAGACCAGCGCCGACCGGCTCAAGCCGGAGCAATCGTTCGACTCGTTCGGCGTGGATTCGCTGATGTCGACCGAAATCCAGATCCGGCTCGATCAGAAACTCGGCGTCAGCTACTCGGTGATCGAACTGCTCGGCGCGGCCACCATCGCCAAGCTGGCCGATCGCGCCCTGGCCGACATCCGCGGCAAATTCGCCGCCGCCGGCGCCGCGCTGCAAGCGGCCTGACCTTCCGACCTCCCACCCGCCAAGGACGACCTCAATGTCCACTACTTCCAAAGCCGCACTGGACGCGCTGCTCGGCAAAGTCCGCTCGGGCATCGCCAACAACGCGCCGGTCGCGCCGGCGGCGCAGAACCTGCTGCCGCCGAGCGTCGCCGACTACCCCGAACACGCCTTGCTGCAACGCCTGCGCTCGCTGTACCACGAAGGCAGCGGCCTGCGTAATCCGTACTTCCTGCCGCGCAGCGGCGAGGTCACCGGCAGCCTGCGCATCGGCGGCCAGGATTACGTGACCTATTCGAACTACAACTACCTGGGCCTGTCGCACGACGTGCGGGTCAAGCACGCCGTGCACGATGCGATCGACCGCTACGGCTGCCACGCCGGCGCGGCGCGCATGGTCGGCGGCGAGATCGAGCTGCACGCGCAACTGGAAGCCGAGCTGGCCGAGTTCACCGGCTTCGAGGCGGTCAGCGTCGGCGTCGGCGGTTACAGCGCCAACGTCTCGGCGGTGGGCTATCTGCTCGACCGCCGCGATCTGATCCTGCACGACGAATACATGCACAACAGCGGGGTGATGGGCGCGGTGATGTCGGGCGCGCGGCGGATCGCGTTCCCGCACAACGACATGGACGCGCTGGACCGTCTGCTTAAGGAGAACCGCGGCCAGTACCGGCGCGCCCTGATCCTGGTCGAGGGCGCCTACAGCATGGACGGCGATCTGATCGACCTGCCGCGCGCGGTCGAGATCAAGAACCGGCACGGCGCCTGGCTGATGGTCGATGAGGCCCATTCCTGCGGCACCGTCGGCGCCACCGGACGCGGGGTGTGCGAGCACTTCGGTATCGACACCGGCGAAATCGATCTGATCGTCGGCACCTTGTCCAAGAGCTTCGCCAGCTGCGGCGGCTTCCTGGCCGGCAAGCGCGAGTTGATCGAACTGCTGCATCACTTCTGCCCCGGCCTGTTGCTCTACAGCACCGGCATCAGCCCGGCCAACACCGCCGCCGCGCTGGCTGCGGTGCGGCTGGCCCGGGCCGAGCCCGAGCGGGTGGTGCGCCTGCAACACAACGCGCGGCGTTTCCGCGAAATGGCCCTGGAACGCGGCCTGGATGCGCGCACCTGCCTGGCCGGCGTGCCGATCGTGCCGTTGATGATTCAGGACGAGAGCGCCCTGCAGCTGATGTCGATGCTGTTGGAGAACGGAGTGGTCGCGCATGCGGTGATGCACCCGGTGGTGCCGCGCGACGCCGCGCGTCTGCGTTGCTTCATCAGCGCCGAGCACAACGAGGCGATGTTCGAGCACACCCTGGACCTGCTCGCGGCGAATGTCGCCGCCGATGCGGCCTGAGCGTGCGCGAACGGTGCGGCCCGACCCGTTGCGGCCGGGCCGCTTGAATTTCGGTAATCGATTTTGTCTCCCCTTAGATAAAGGAACCCACATGAAAAGGACGCTCAACGCGGCCGCGCTGATCGCGCTCGCCGTTTTGGCCTCGGCCCAGCCGGCGCTCGCCGCCGACGCCGGCAAGCCCGCCGCGGCCGCGCCGGTCTCCGAGCAGATCAAGCGCGGTCGCGAAATCGCCGGCACGGTTGATCGCAACGACGCCGGCTTCGCCGACTACGTGGTCAACGGCCGCATGACCCTGCGCCGTCCCGGCGGCGCCACCGCCGAGCGCAGTTTCGAGATGAACACGCTGGAAGTGCGCGACGGCGGCGACAAGCGTCTGGTGGTGTTTTCGCAGCCGCGCGATCTGGCCGGCTTCGTCTCGCTGACCTTCACCAACGCCGGTGCGCCCGACGACCAGTGGATCTATCTGCCCGCGGCCAAGCGGGTCAAGCGTCTGGCCGCGCGCGACAAGACCGGCTCGTTCGCTGGTTCGGAGTTCTCCTACGAGGACATCGCGACCTGGGAACTGGCCAACTACGACTACGAGTTCGTCCGCGACGAACCCTGCGGCGAGCCCAAGACGACCTGCCACACCATCGCCAATCTGCCCAAGTACGAGTACTCGGGCTATTCCAAGCTGGTCGAGACCATCGATCCGCGGATCTGGCAGCCGGTGCGCATCGTCTATTTCGACAAGAGCGGGCGTGAGCTCAAGCGCCTGGACTTCCACGGTTACCAGAAGTTCGACGGCAAGTTCTGGCGCCCGACCCGCATCGTTATGACCAATCTGCTCGACAAGGCGGTGTCGGAAATTTCCTGGGACAAGTACCGCTTCAAGACCGGTTTGAAGGCCGGCGACTTGACCGACGCGCGCATGGAGTCCTGGTCGCGATGAGGCAGGCGCCGACGCCGGCCGTTTGGCTGGCCTGCGCGGCGATGCTGTCGCTGACGTCCGTCGCGCAGGCCGCGAGCCTGCGCGGTTCGGTCGGCGGCGAGGCGCGGGTGTACGCCGATGCGCCGGCGCTGGCCGATCAGGATCGCGAGCGCACCCAGGGGTCGGCTTACGTGAGCCTCAACGCATCGGGGCAAACCGAGGGCGGCGCGCGGCTGGATCTGGATCTGTTCGGGCGTCTGGCGCCGCGCGGCTCGCACGAGGCGCGCGGCGACGTGCGCCAGGCGACGGTGCGCTGGGACAGCGGCAAGACCGAATGGAAGCTCGGCGTGCTGGCCGAAACCTGGGGTGTGCTGGAGGCCTGGAACCCGGTCGACATCATCAACCAGCGCGATCTGGCCGAGGATTTCCAGGGCGACGTCAAACTGGGCCAGCCCGGCGCGGTCGCCAATTTGCAGCTTGAGAACACGCTGCTGTCGTTCTATGCCACCACCTATGCGCGCGGCCGCCGCTATGGCGAAGGCGAGGATCGTCTGCGCGCCTTGCCGGCGCCGATCCTTGAGGAGACCTTCGAGCGCGGGCGCTGGGCGCCGGGTCTGGCGATGCGGGCGAAGTTCCGTCTCGGTTCGCTGGATCTGGCGCTTTCGCAATACGCCGGGCCCGCGCGCGAACCGGTGCTGCAGCCGCTGCTCGGCGGCGAAGGCCTGCGCGGCTTCCGCGCGGTGTACGAACGCATCGGCCAGACCGGGCTGGAAGCGCAGTACGTGGCCGGCGACAGCGTGTTCAAGGCCGAAGTGATCCGGCAGCAAGGCGGCACCGACGATTTCTGGGGCGGCGGCATCGGCATGGAAACCGGCTTCAGCAAGTTCGCCGGCGGCGCCGGTGATCTGGCCCTGTACGCCGAGTACTACGCCGACACCCGCAACGCCGCCGCGCCGCTGACCCCGTTCCAGCGCGATGTGTTCCTCGGCGCGCGCTACACCTGCAACGACGCCCACGACACCGTGCTGGAACTGCGCAGCACCTACGATTTGCAGCGCCATTCCAATCTGCTCGATGTGCGCGCCCAGCGGCGCGTGCTCGGCGATGCGGTGCTGTCGCTGTCGTTGATCAAGGCCTTCGACGCGCAACGCGACCAAGCCTTGCGCGGTTTCGAACGCGACACCCATTTGAAGATCGGTTTCGCCTGGTACTTCTGACCGCGCATCAAGACCGACCACCCCAACCCCATTACGAGATCGCAAGGATGAGCAGCCACTCCGCAGCCAGTCACGACCCTTCGCGGCGCCCGCCGGCCGGCCGCATGCGCGCGTTGTTGCATGCCTACGCGGCCTGGGTCACCAGTCACCCCTGGTGGGTGTTGCTGGCCTCGGTGCTGGCCGCCGCCGCGCTCAGCGCCGGCATGGCCCAGCTGACCTTCCGCAGCGACAGCCGGGTGTTCTTCGCCGAAACCAATCCGGACCTGGTGGCGCTGGACAAGTTCGAGGCCACCTACGGCCGCGACGACACCTTGGTGTTCGTGATCGGCGCGCGCGAGGGCGATCTGTTCACCGCCAAGCGCCTGGCCGCGATCAACGAGCTCACCGACGCGGCGTGGAAATTGCCCGACGTCAAACGCGTGGACTCGCTGACCAATTTCCAGCGCGCCCTGGCGGTCGGCGACGATATCGAAATCGACCAGCTCGCGCGCTCGGGCGACCGGCTCACCGATCAGGACGCCGCGCGGCTTAAAGGCGAGGCCTTGAAGGAACCGCTGCTGGTCGGGCGGATGCTGGCCAGCGACGCGCGTCTGGGGTTGGTGGCGGTGAATTTCCGCTTCGATCCCAAGACCGTGTCGGATCAGACGATGACGGCGATGACCGCCGGCAAGCAATTGGTCGAAGACTTCGCCAAGCGTCACCCGGATCTTGAGATCGGCCTGTCGGGCTCGATCGCGCTCGATCACGCCTTCGTCGAGGCCAGCACCTTCGACAGTTCGGTGCTGCTGCCGGCGATGGTGCTGGTGCTGCTGGGCATCATCGTGTTCGTGCTGCGTTCGGCCGCCGGCGCGCTGGCGACCTTGTGCGTGATCGCGCTGGGCACGGTGAGCGCGCTGGGCACCGCCGCCTTGCTCGGCGTGCCGCTGTCCTCGCCGAGCGTGATCGCGCCCAACATCATCCTGACCATCGCCTGCTGCGACTGCATCCACCTGTGCTCGGGCATGATGCGCCTGCGCCGCGAAGGCCTGAGCCGGCGCGACGCGGTGCGCGAGGTGCTGACCGAATGCTGGTGGCCGGTCACCCTGACCACCATCACCACCTCGATCGGCTTCCTGTCGCTGGTGTTCAGCGCGGTGCCGCCGTTCGCGCACCTGGGCATCATCGTCGCCCTGGGTTCGGTGCTGACCTGGGCGCTGACCGTGACCTTCCTGCCGGCGCTGCTGTGCGTGCTGCCGTGGAAGGGCCCGGCCAAGGCCTTGCCGGCCGAGACCCTGAGCATTCGCGTCGCCGGCATGGTGATGAAGCGTCCGCGGCAGGTGCTGGTGGCGGTGGTCGCGGTGGCGGCGACGCTGAGCGCGTTCGCCTTCACCAACCGCCTGGACGACCGCTACGTGCGCTACTTCGACGACAGCTACAGCTTCCGTCAGGCCACCGACCGGCTCAACCAGGAGCTCGGCGGCTTCTACACCCTGGAGTTCTCGCTGGATTCCGGCGAAGCCGACGGCATCGCCCGCGACGACTACCTGCAGCAGGTCGACCGCTTCGCCCAATGGCTGCGCACCCAGCCCGGCGTGACCCACGTGCACGGCCTGCCCGACATCATGAAGACCATCAACCGGGCCATGAACGGCGGCGATCAATCGCAGTACAGGCTGCCCGATTCGCGCGACACCTCGGCCCAGTATCTGGCGCTGTACGAAATGTCGCTGCCGTTCGGCACCGATCTGAAGAACCAGCTCACCGCCGACAAGCGCGCCAGCCGCCTGTCGGTCAATCTCGACGACATATCGACCGCGGCGATGGCCGACCTGCAGGCGCGCGCGCAGGTCTGGGCCGAGCAGAACACCCCGCTGATCGCCGCCTCGGCGCGCGGCACCGGCACCTCGCTGCTGTTCGCCCACATCGGCAACCGCAACATCCAGGAAATGCTCAAGGGCGTGTTCAGCGGCGTGCTGGTGGTGTGGCTGATCTTCCTGATCGCGTTCCGCTCGCTCGGCCTGAGCATCATCGGCACCATCGCCAATTTCGTGCCGTCGCTGGCGACCTTGGGCGCGTGGGCGCTGGTCAACGGCGAAGTGGGCATGGCGGTGGCGACGGTGGCGTCGGTGACCTTCGGCGTGGTGGTCGACGACACCATCCACATGCTCACCACCTACTCGCGCTTGCGGCGAGAGGACGGCTTGTCGGCGCAAGCGGCGGTGCGCGGTGCGTTCGAGATCGTCGGCCCGGGCATGATCGCGATGACCCTGGCGCTGGCGGCCGGCTTCGCCTGCCTGGCGTTCTCCGGATTCCAGATCAACGCCTGGATGGGCTTGATGGCCTCGGTGACGATTTTGATCGCGGTGTTGTTCGACCTTCTTTTCATTCCTTCGATTTTGCTCAGCTTCGGTGGCGGCAAGCGCGAGCCGGCATTGCCGGAGGCAGAGGTTGTAAGGGCTTAGCGAAAGGCTTGCGCGCTGTTTGCTGCGCTGCCATTGGGCATCGTTCGATCCGATGCCCAAGCTGCGGCCGCTCAATGCAGTGGGAACCATCGCGTGGTTGGGACATGGACGTCCCGCGGTCAGTGCGTTTGGGCGGAGGTGAGCGTGTAAACGCCGTCGTTCGCTGGGCGCCGGCCAAGAAAAACTATCAGGCGCGATGGTTTGGCTCCTGCGCCTTGGCTTGCAGCGACCGCCTGGTCCATACCAGGCCGCTTGGCCTTCGGCCTTGAACCGGCGGCGAAAAACCTCGTCCAGTATCGTTTGGAATGCGCGCGGCCGAGTCCGATGTGCGGCGCTTGTTTCGGTCGTTTTCCCAATGCCGATGGCCATCGCCTCCCAGCGCTTTGGATCAGGGGCGTTCTCAAAAAGAACGCGGCGACGACAACGCGAAGAAGTTGAATATCCCTACCTGGTTTCCGTTTGGGTTGCTGACCGCAACAGGTCGCCGCATTGGTAGGGGGCGTGATGCCCGGTGCGTTTATCTATGGCATGTGCCATGCATCAAGCGGTCAGTCGACCTAAGCGTCGCGCAAGCACTTTCAATCACTCTCGCGGCTTCGGTTCGGATGTCGATCCGCGCCTGTAGTCGCGTGGACGTCGATTGGGCGCTTTCTTGCATGGTTTCCAGGCGTCACTTATGAGGAAAAGTCGAAATGAAGCGTTTTCTCGCTCTGATTTTGATGTCGTCGGCGATCGCGCCCGCGGCGGCGTTGGCCAGCGACGGCACCGTCCGCATTGAAGGATCGGTGATCGCGCCGACTTGTGTGCTCACCAACGGGCCCACGCCCGCCGACATCCGGGTCAAATTGCCTGCGGTCGCGGTGTCCGCGCTCGCCAGCGCTGGCCAGACCGCCGGACGCACGCCCTTCGTCATCCGCGTCGCCGATTGCGATGCCACCACCGCCCAGGTCCAGACCTACTTCGAGCCGGGTCCGACCGTCAACACCAGCAGCAACAACCTGAGCTTGCAGGGCGCTACCGGCAACGCCGGCAACGTCGAGTTGCAACTGCTCAATGCCGATCACTCGCAAGTGTTGCTCGGCAATCCGCTGGGACTGCAGAACACCCAGTCGGTCGCGGTGGAAAACGGCGGCGCCGCGTTGCGCTACTACGCGCAGTACGTCGCCACCGGCGCCGCCACCGCCGGCGCGGCCAACAGCAGCGTCACTTTCACCCTGATCTACCAGTAATCCCCCCCTCCAACCCGTGCGCTACCCACGACGGCTGGAGCTGCGCTCCAGCCGCGACGGGCGCGGCATGTTCGAAACAACCCGAGGAGTTGCGGTATGCGACAACATTGGAACAGGAAGACGGCGTTGTGCCTGGCCACCCTGGCCGTTCTATCGTCTGGAGCCGCGCAGGCGCAGGCGCAGGCGCAACTGGGCGATCCGCTGTATCGCTATCAGTGGCATCTGATGAACTACGGCCAGAGCGTGCTGGCCGATACCCGGCCCGCTTTCGCCGTCGACCTGGGCATCGACGACCTGCACGACTACAACATCCGCGGCAAGGACGTGGTTATCGGAGTGCTCGACGACGGGCTCGAGATCGATCATCCGGATCTGGCCGCCAACGTGGTCCCGAACGGATCCAAGAATTTCTTCGTCACCGCCACTCGCGGCGAGCACGACACCGGCCCCAACAGTTTCGGTAAGGACGGCCACGGCACCGCGGTCAGCGGCATCATCGGCGCGGTCGGTTGGAACGGCGTCGGCGTGCGCGGCGTGGCGCCGGGCGTCAAGCTGCGCGGCTTCAACTTTCTGGTCACCACGGACGTCAATGCGGCCGGCGAAGAGAGCCACGCAGAGGCCACCTACGACAACGTCCGCTACGCCTGGTGGGATGGCGTGGAGTCCAAGGACGTGCAGGTCTCCAACAACAGTTGGGGCGGTATGTCGGCATGGCCGGAGGCGTTTTCGGAGAACGAGGTCGCCGCGTGGGAGCGGCCGATGACGGCCACGCGCAACGGTCTGGGTACGATCTATATCAAAGCCGCCGGCAATGACTTCAGTTCGATCAACAAGGATTCGGCGGCCTGTACCGACGAGACCAAGCAGCGCAACGTCGGTTGCATGCAGGCATTCCTGGACCCGCGCAACAATCTGTTCAACGTGATGACCATCGCCGCGGTAAACGCGGCCGGGCGTCGCGCCAGCTACTCCACGCCCGGCTCGGCGCTGTGGGTGTCGGGCTTGGGCGGCGAGTCGGGCTTCCAGCGGCAATCCTTGCTCGACGGCGGAATTCCGGCGGCGCGCATCGATGCGTTGCTGGGGCCTGAGCAGTTCGACCCGGCGATCGTCAGCACCGACCTGGCTGGCTGCGCGCTCGGCATGAACACCAACGCGCTGACGAGCAATCGCCTGGCCACCTCAGGCTCGGCGATCGACGCTACCTGCAACTACACCGGTCAAATGAACGGCACCTCCGCGGCGACGCCGACGGTGAGCGGCGTGGTCGCGCTGATGCTGCAGGCCAATCCCAAGCTGACCTATCGCGACGTCAAGTACATCCTGGCCACGACCGCGCGCCGCGTGCATCCGGATCAGCCCGCGGCCACCGCCGCCGACGGCACCGTGCTGGTACCGGGTTGGACGCGCAACGGCGCCGGTTACTTCTTCAGCAATTGGTATGGCTACGGCTTGGTCGACGCCACCGCGGCGGTAACCCGGGCCACCGGCTTCAAGTCGTTGGCGCCGCTGGTCGACAGCGGCTGGCAGCGCACCGCGGCGCAGACCTCGGCGATCGGCAACGCTGCAGCGCCGGCGCGCCTGAGCCTGCCGGTCGCAGGCATCGGCAGGGTCGAAAGCGTGCAGATCGGTCTGACAACCGACTACGTCGTCGCGGCGCCCGCAGTGGGTCAAAAGTCTTCGCCGTCGCCATTGTCGGTGACGCTGGTCTCGCCGCGAGGAACGCGAAGCGTGGTGGTGCCGGCATCGATGGCCGTGGCCAGCGGCGGCGCAGTATTCAATCTGGACTTGGCCGCGAGCAACGCCTTCCTCGACGAAGACGCGACCGGCAACTGGACGCTGGAAGTGGCCGACATTCCGCTCGCCGCGGGCGCCGCATCGGCCGGCAACCTGACCTCGTTCAAACTCCGCGTTCTGGGGCGCTAACATGACCAACCATAAGACTCTTGTGTACCTGGCGCTGACCGCTTTCATCGCCGCCTCGCTTCCGGCGCAGGCCCAGACCTACACCAAGCAAGCCGAGCTCGAACTGGCCGCCACCGGCGACGCGTTCCGGGTCGGCAGCCAGACCTTCCGCGTCGCTCCGGCGGCGGTCGCCACGCCGGTCAGCGAAACCACCGATCCGAGCAAGGACGTGGTCGTCGCCGGGTATGAAGTGAAACTGCAGCCACCGCCGGCATCGACGTCCAGCGGTCGCGCAAAGCGCGATTCGCAAACCCAGCCATCTTCGGCCGCGGGCACGGTCGCCGCGGGCGGCACGCTCGGCGCGGCGGTCGGCGACGAAGGCGGCCGGACGGTGCTGGTGACCCAGCGGCTCAACGTTTACGTCAGCGATATCGGCGCGGTCGCCGCGCTCGCCCGCGACACCGGCGGCACGGTGACGTACTCCTCGGCTCTCGGCGGCAACGCGGTGATCGAATACGCGTCGGTGGATGCCGCTTTGGCCGCGATGAAGCGGATCCAGGGCGCGAAGGCGGTCAAGGAAGTCAGCCCCGAAATCATCCAGAACCAGATCATGAGTCGCTGAATCGCAACTCTGCAGTATCCCGTCGGCGAAGGAGCGCCGGCGGGAATTCCTCGTACCAACCGGAGCTTGTCCACGCTCCGGGAGGGTTTGCGAGGCCGAGCGTCCGGCTGTCGATGAGCCGGGCTTTGCTTCGACTGGCCGCGGGGCTTTGCACTACCATGGTGCAATGCCCTCCGACCCCCAGCCCGCCGCCGATCTGAGCCTGGACAGCCTGACCACGCCGCTGGCCTGGAGCGATCCGGCCGGGGCGCTGAGCGGCTGCAATACCGCGTTCTCGCGCTGGTTCGGGATCGGCGCGCGGCGCTTGCTGGGCTGGCCGCTGGCCGGCCTGGACGCGGGCGACGGCCGGCTGGCGCTGGCCTTGGCGCGCGAGGGCGGCGATGAGGCGCCGCTGCGGATGCGGCGGATGCGGCTGCGTTATGCCGACGGCGAGGACCGGTTCGCCGATGTCTGGCTGAGCCGCCGCGACAACGGCGGCTGGTTGCTGGAGGCGCACCCGGTCGATGAGTTTCCCGGCGACGATCCGGCGCTGTTGTTGCCGTCGGCGCTGTCGGCGTCGTTGAAGGGCTTGGCCCACGAGTTGCGCAATCCGCTGGCGGGATTGAAGGGCGCTTCGCAGTTGTTGGCGCGCCGCATCGAGGACGCCGATTCGCGCGAGCTGATCGGCCTGATCGACAGCGAAGTCGAGCGCCTGACCGGTCTGGTCGACCGCTTGCTGACCCCGGCGCCGCCGCGGCCGCATGCGCCGCTCAATATCCACGCCGTGCTGGAACGGGTGCTGCGTCTGGCCGAGGCCGACGGCGGTTGGGCGGTGCGGCTGGTGCGCGATTACGATCCCAGCCTGCCCGAGTTCGACGGCGACGCCGACCGGCTGATGCAGGCGGTATGGAATCTGGTCCGCAACGCGATCGAGGCCGGCGCGACCCACGTCCACTTGCGCACCCGCATCGAGCACGGCGTGCGCATCGCCGACGCCGCGCATCCGATCGCGCTGCGCCTGGAAATCATCGACGACGGCCGCGGCGTGCCCGACGAACTGGCCGAGCAGCTGTTCCTGCCGCTGGTGTCCGGCCGCGCCGAGGGCAGCGGCCTGGGTCTGGCCTTGGCCCAGCAAGTCTCGCGCGAACATCGCGGCTCGCTGGCGTATCGCTCGCGTCCGGGCCACACCGTATTCACCCTGTTGCTGCCGATGCACATCGAACCCCATGAGGACGCGGCATGAGCGCGGCGCGCATTTGGGTCGTCGACGACGACCGTTCGGTCCGCTTCGTCCTGTCGACCGCGCTGCGCGAGGCCGGTTACGCGGTCGACGGTTTCGAGAATGCGGCCGACGCCCTGGACGCGTTGGCGCAACGCGGCGCACCGGATCTGTTGTTCACCGACGTGCGCATGCCCGGCGACGGCGGCCTGGTGTTGCTGGAAAAACTCAAGGCGCGCGCGCCGTCGCTGCCGGTGGTGGTGATGAGCGCCTACACCGACGTCGCCAGCACCGCCGGCGCGTTCCGCGGCGGCGCCCAGGAATTCCTGTCCAAGCCGTTCGACCTGGATGAGGCGGTGGCGCTGGCCGCGCGCACCTTGGCCGCGTCCGAACCCGCACAGGACACGCCCGCGGCCGAACCGGCGGCCGACGACAGCCTGATCGGCGACACCCCGGCGATGCTGACCTTGTTCCGCGCGATCGGCCGCCTGGCGCAGGCGCCGCTGTCGGTGTTGGTCACCGGCGAAACCGGCACCGGCAAGGAACTGGTGGCGCGCGCGCTGCATCGCGAATCGCCGCGCTCCGGCAAGCCGTTCGTTGCGCTCAACACCGCGGCGATTCCGGCCGAGCTGTTGGAAAGCGAACTGTTCGGCCACGAGGCCGGCGCGTTCACCGGCGCGCAGCGGCGTCATATCGGCCGGTTCGAACAGGCCAACGGCGGCAGCCTGTTTCTCGACGAAATCGGCGACATGCCGTTGCCGTTGCAAACGCGTTTGCTGCGGGTGCTGGCCGAGGGCGAGTTCTTCCGCGTCGGCGGCCGCGAGTTGATCCGGGTCGATGTGCGGGTGATCGCCGCGACCCATCAGGATTTGGAAACGCTGGTCGCGGAAGGCCGCTTCCGCGCCGACCTGCTGCATCGCCTGGACGTGGTGCGCCTGCGCCTGCCGCCGTTGCGCGAACGCCGCGGCGACGTGGCGCAACTGGCCGAACGTTTTCTCGCCGCCGCCGCGCTGCGTTTCGCCGCGCCGCCCAAGCGCTTGTCCAAACCCGCGTTGCAACGCTTGCTGGCCCACGACTGGCCCGGCAACGTGCGCGAGCTGGAGAACGTGTGCTGGCGCCTGGCCGCGTTGGCGCCGGGCGAGACCATCACCGGCGAAGACCTGGACGAAGTGCTCGGCGTCGCCGCGCCGCGCGCCGACGATGCCGGCGAATGGGAAGCGCAGCTGTCGGCCTGGGCGCGCGCGCAGCTGGCCGAGGGGCGCGCGAATCTGCACGCCGACGCGCGCGAACGCTTCGACCGCGCGCTGCTGGAAGCCGCGCTCGCCCACACCGGCGGGCGCCGCACCGAAGCCGCCGCGCGGCTGGGACTGGGCCGCAACACGCTGACCCGCAAGCTGGGCTCCGGGCGCAAGCGCAAGCCTTGATCGTGGCGGCTCGGCTGGGTCGCTGCTTGCGCGATCGTTGCGGCTTCGCGGTCGCAGCTCGCGCAGCTCCTACAGCGGCTTGCGGCGGATGCACTGGCTCGCAAGGAGCCCAACAGTCGCCGCGTGGCCGCATGGCCTACCTGTAGGAGCGGCGCGAGCCGCGACCGCGCCACTTCAATCGCGCCGTTGCAACGCTTGCCGGCACTGTTCGGAAACGCATGCACATCGCCGAACTGGCATCGCCCCGCCGCTACGATGCCTAGCTTGGCGAATTCCTTCGCCCTATGCGCCAGCGCCGGCGACCGCGGCCATAATCGTCCGGTACGGCCACCGCCGCCACGCGGTTCCGCGCATCGCCACGCGCGTTTCACTCGCGCTGAACTTATGCGGGACTAGCGTCGGCACACACAGAGCAGGCGTCGCCGCGGCGGCGCCGACGACCAGGAGTCGCGCATGAAGACCTTGCTTCGCACCGCCACCATCGCCGCCGCCGTGGCCGCGCTCGCCGCTTGCGGCGGGCAGACCGTCAAGCCCACCCCGACGCCGCCCGCGCCCAAGCCGGTATCGACCGCGCAAGCGGGCACGGTGGTGCTGGCCTCGGCCTCCGGCAGCCTGGTCAGCGGCAAGCTGAGCTTGCGTCCGATGGGCGACGGCGTGCATCTGACCGGCGAGATCGGCGGGCTGACGCCCAACAGCACCCACGCCATCCACATCCACGAGAAGGGCGATTGCAGCGCCGCCGATGCCAGCAGCGCCGGCGGCCACTTCAATCCCGCCGGCCAGCCGCACGGCCAGGTCGATCACGGCGCCCATCACGCCGGCGACATGAACAATCTGGTCGCCGACAGCGAAGGCGTGGCCAAGGTCGACGCCCACGCCAGCGGCGTGACCCTGGGCGGCGGCGCGCCCAACGACGTGGTTGGGCGCGCGGTGATCGTTCACGCCTCGGCCGACGACTACAAGAGCCAGCCGGCCGGCAACGCCGGCGCGCGACTGGCCTGCGGGATCATCAAGGTCGCGCGCTGAGGTCGGGACGTCGGCCGCGCGGCCGATGTCCGCTCCTGCCGCAGCGATCGCGGCTTCAAGAAGTCATCCCCGTTCGAAGACGTCATCCCCGCGAATGCGGGGATCCAGGGCTTCACCCAGACCTGCAACCGAAGTCTGCGCAGCCGCGCCAGGGCGCAACACGCCCTGGCGTCCGTCAATGCGCGTCCTGCGAGCGCGTCCCTGATCGAGCGGTCGCGGGTACGACCGCTGAGGTCGTCAGAAACAGCGATCCCCGTGCGCCACTTCGCGCCGCTGCTGTCAGACTCAAGGACTCCCCACTACTTCCGTTACCGCCATGAACCGCATCCGCATCCGCGAAGCCGTAGTCACCGACCGCGACCTGATCGCGCAATGGATGATCGAGATGGCCTGGGAAAGCGAACAAAAGCGCCTGGACCCGCCCACCGTCCACGCCGGCGTCGAAGCCGCCCTGGCCGACGCGGCCAAGGCGCGCTACTTCATCGCCATGCGCGAAGCCGACGTCGCCGGCCAGGAAACCATCGCCGTCCCCGCCGGCACCTTGATGCTCACCCACGAATGGAGCGACTGGCGCAACGGCGACTGGTGGTGGATCCAGAGCGTGTACGTCGCGCCGGAGCATCGCCGGCAGGGGGTGTACAACGCCTTGCACGGGCACGTCGCCGCATTGGCCCAGGCGACCGCCGGCGTGATCGGCTTGCGGCTGTATGTGGAACGCGAGAACATCGCCGCGCAAAGCACGTACCGGTCGCTGGGGATGGACGATGCCGGTTACTGGATCTACGAATCCGAATTCTGACTGAAGGAAAAGATTCCATGGACGGAAAACAAGCCGCCGCGGCTGCCTTGCTAGGTGTGTGTCTGATCGGCTCGCCGCTGCGCGCCGCGCCGGTCGACCCTGTCGTCTCGCCATCATCGTCGAGCGTCGCGCCTGCGACCTCGCCAACCGGAACCTCGCCGCCCAAGGCGCCGTCGGAAAGCACCGGCTCGGCCGCGACCGCCGCGCGGATCGCCGTGGCGCAGGCTTGGTTGGCCGAGTCCGATGCGCGGATCGCCGCGGCGAATGCGCCGGGCGCCCAGCCACCTCTGCCTGCGGTCGCGCCGGTAGCCGGTTCCGATCCGGCCGCCCGCGCCGCCCAAGCGAAAGCGCGACTGGCCGAAGCCAAGGCGCGTGGCGCGGCGCGCAGAAACGAGCTGATCGAGAACCTCAAGCGCCGGCAGGCGATGTCCGCCGACATGCACACGTACTCGGAGCAGAAGAAAGCCGAGGCCGCGGCCGCGGAATTGGCGGCGAAGCAGGAAGAGCAACGCCGATTGCTCGATCCGGCGACCGCCCGGCCCGCGCTCCAGGGCAGCGAACAACAAGTGCGCGATGCGTTGGAGTTTCAAGGACGCGCTTTGGTCAAGCAGGGGCGTCTGCGCGAGGCGGAAACCATCTTCAGCGACTATGTGGCCCAGCGCCGGCGCACGCCCAGCGGTCTGTGGATGAGCGGGTTGTTCTTTTCCGGTGTGGGTACCGGCTTGCTCGAAAACGTGCCGGAGAATGCGCAAGCGCAACGTTGGAAAACGGTGGAGGAGCAAACCTTGGATTGGGCGCGCAAGTCGCCCGAATCGCCGCTGCCGCGGTTGTTGCACGCTCACATTCTGTTCGACCACGCCTGGGAGGTTCGCGGCGGCCGCTACGCCGTTAATACGCCTAAGCAGGTGTGGAAGCCGTTCAAGGCGCTGATCGCGCGCACTGCGAAGTATCTCGACCGAGAGCGCGCGGTCGCGTCGCGCGCGCCGGAGTACTACTGGATATTGCTGAAGACCTTGCGCAGCAGCGATGGCGGCGGCGACCACCTGACGGTGCTGGAACAAGGCGAGCGCGCATTTCCGGGCTATTACCCAAGCTACTTCGCGATGTTCACCACCTTGATGCCCAAGTGGCACGGCAGCGTCGAGCACATCGAAGCATTCGCCGAGGCCGCGGCGCAGCGCACCGAGCGGACCGATGGCGCCGGTATGTACGCGCGGATCTATTGGTACGCGGCGCAAGACACGTACCGCTTCAATCTGTTCAAAGCCACCGGCGTGCGCTGGGAGCGGATGAAGCAGGGCTTCGATGACGTGATCCAGCGTTATCCGGATCAGTGGAACCTGCAGAACTACGCCCGCTTCGCCTGCGACGCGCAGGATCGCGACAAGCTGGCCGAACTGCTGGCCAAGATCGATGGGCCGCCGATGATGGAAGCCTGGAGCAATCCGCAGTTGTTCGAAAAGTGCAGCGAGTTGGCCGGCCGCTTGAAGCTCTGAACCGGCTGGCGTCGCAACGCTCGAAGACCCGGCACCCTTGGCGCGATGCGCCGAGGGTTCAGGCCCGTTGGCGGCTCACAACTGCCCCGGCTCCGGCGCCCCATCGCAATGCACGAACGTCACCGGCACCCCATGCGCGCCCAGCACCGCGGCGATCTGCTTGAGCCGGGCTTCGAAATGCTGATAGCGGCGGTTGAGCTTGTCGCGGCATTCGTCGGTGTCGCACGGCGCCTCGGGCGCGTAGCGCGCATGCCAGGCGGCCGGGGAGAACAGGGCGATGCGGGCCTCGCCGTCGGCGTAATGCACCAGCGGTTCGGGCGGGGCGTCCAGCCATTCTTCGCCGTCGGGCTGCAGCAGCGCGGTTTCCAGCAGCGGCCACAGCGGGCCCAGGCCGGCGTGGTCGTACTGCATGGCCATCATCGCGGCCAGGTCGTGCACGGTCAGGTAGCGCGCGTGTTCGACCTGCAGGCCGAAGGCTTCCTGCGCGGCCAGGGCGGTGTCGGCGCCGGCCATGCCGCGTTCGAGCAGGCTGGTTTCCAGGATCTCGCCGACCCGGGCGACCAGTTCGGCGTCGCCGCTGAGCGCGAACGGCACCAGCCGCAGCGGGCCGCCGGCGTAGTCGGGCGAGGGGCTGAGCGCGCCGGGCAACTGGGCGTCGTGGGCGCCGAAGGCGATGACCCGGCCGGCCTGTTCGGCCCCGCGCTCGCGCGGGGCGCGTGCGGCCAGGTCGTCGAGCTCGCGGTGCAGCGGCCAGCCCGGGCGCAGCAGTTCGACCGGGTCGTAGTGGGCGCCGACCGTGATCAGGTCCAGCGCGGCGGTGTCCTTGGCGAAGCCGGCCAGGTCGCGGGCGATCTTCTCCGACAAGGCGCCGGCGTCCTGGCGGGGCAGGGCGCTGCGGGCCACCGAGGCGTCGCCCTTGAGCTCCAGGGCGAGTGCGCCGAGGACGTGCAGGGGCGCGCCGGAGGCGCTGGAGGAGGGGCTGGCAGAGGTCATGGTCACCGAGGATACGCTGGCGTTTGGTAGAGCGCGTGCGCGGCGCTACACTGAGCCCCATTATGCCCGCTTCGCCATGGCGGGCCCTGCGCGAGAACCCTCGAGAGGTGTTGCCGATGCGTCAAAACCGTCCCGTCGCCGTGCTCGGCGGCGTGCGTATTCCCTTCTGTCGCCAGAACACCGCCTATGCGGATGTCGGCAACCTGGGCATGTCGGTGCGGACGCTGGGCGCGCTGGTCGAGAAGTTCGGCCTGCACGGCCAACAGCTCGGCGAAGTGGCGATGGGCGCGGTGATCAAGCACAGCAGCGACTGGAACCTGGGTCGCGAAGCCGCGCTGTCCTCGGGGCTGTCGCCGCTGACCCCGGGCATCACCCTGCAGCGCGCCTGCGGCACCTCGCTGGATTCGATCATCACCATCGGCAACAAGATCGCCACCGGCCAGATCGAAGCCGGCATCGGCGGCGGTTCGGACACCACCTCCGACGTGCCGATCGTCTACGGCCGCAGCCTGCGCCGGCGTTTGCTGCAGGCCGCGCGGGCCAAGACCACCAAGGACAAGATCGCCGCGTTCAAGGGCTTCCACCTGCGCGAGCTCAAGCCCGAGTTCCCCGGCGTGGCCGAGCCGCGCACCGGCAAGAGCATGGGCGATCACTGCGAGGACATGGCCAAGCAGTGGAACATCTCGCGCGATTCGCAGGACGAATGGGCGCTGTCTTCGCACCAGAAGCTGGCCGCGGCCTACGAGCGCGGTTTCTTCGACGATCTGGTGGTGAGCTTCCGCGGCGTGGCGCGCGACAACATCCTGCGCGCCGACAGTTCCTTGGAGAAGCTGGCCACGCTCAAGCCTGCGTTCGACAAGACCTCCGGCCGCGGCACCCTGACCGCGGCCAACTCCACCCCGCTGACCGACGGCGCGGCGGCGTGCTTGCTGGCCTCCGACGAATGGGCCCAGGCGCACAACCTGGAAGTGCTGTGCTACTTGCGCGACGCGCAGGTCGCGGCGGTCGACTTCGTCCACGGCGAGGGCCTGTTGATGGCGCCGACCGTGGCGGTGCCGGAGATGCTCAAGCGCAACGGGCTGACCTTGCAGGATTTCGATATCTACGAAATCCATGAGGCTTTCGCCGCGCAGGTGCTGTGCACCTTGCGCGCTTGGGAGAGCGAGGACTACTGCAAGAACCGCCTGGGTCTGGACGCGGCGTTGGGCAAGATTGATCCGGCCAAGATCAATCCGAACGGGTCTTCGCTGGCGGCGGGGCATCCGTTTGCCGCGACCGGTGCACGGATCGTGGCGACTGCGGCGAAGGAGCTGAAGCAGCGCGGTGGTGGGCGGTGTTTGATTTCGATCTGTACCGCTGGCGGTATGGGTGTGGTTGCGATCCTGGAGCGCTGAGCTCTTTCCCTTCTCCCGCTAGCGGGAGAAGGTGCCCGAAGGGCGGATGAGGGCGCGCGCGAGTAGGTTGCCTGCGTGCCCTCACCCCAACCCTCTCCCGCAGGCGGGAGAGGGAGCCGAATCTAAGCTTGCACCGGCCCACCGCGACTCTGCCCCGCGATGTACTGCGGCGGCCACCCCGGCGGCGTAGTGTTTTTCTCCTTCATCTGTACCGCCAACTCGGCCTCCAGCATCGCCTGCTGCTCGGCGTAATCCGGATTGCCCGCCAGGTTGGTGTCCTGCTGCGGATCGGCGGACAAGTCGTACATCTCCCAATCGCCGCCCAGGTTCTGCGAACCCGTCGCCGGCACATACACCGCGTACAGCCACTGGCTGGAACGGATCGCCCGGATCACGCTGGGCCCGCTCTGGAACATGTCGTCGTAGGTGTAGTGGACATAGTCCTGCACGCCGTTGCTGCCGCCGTCCAACACGCCGCTGAGGTCGGCGCCGGCCAGATCGGGGAACTGCGCGCTCACTCCCAACAGACTCGCCAAGGTCGGCAGCAGATCCACCGAGCTGGCCATGGCCTGGGTCGTCGCGCCTTGCGGCCAGACCTGCGGGTTGGAAAACAGCAGCGGCACGTGGATGGCTTCGTCGTAAGCGTTGACGAACTTCTCCACCAACCCGTGCGACAGCCCGAGTTCGCCGTGATCGGCGAAGCGCACGATCAAGGTTTGATCGAGTTGCTCGGCGCCGATCGCATCGAGGATCTGCTTGATCTGCGAATCCACGTACTCGACCAGATACGCATAGAAATCGACGAAATCCTGTTCGCTGGCGCCGTTGCCGTGGCTCATGCGAGCGAAGGTGTAACTGGACTGCGCGCGCGGTTTGCTCGACAGGTTTTCGTTGGCGTTGGCCGGAATCGGCGCGCCGGTGGCGGTGTAGGTGGTCGCCTCGTAGTAGTTCGACGCCTGATTCAAATAGCCCAGATGCACGTCGTGCGGATTGACCAGCGACACCACCAGGCAATACGGCGAGGCCGGCGGATCGGCCAGGAACGCCAGCGCGTCGCTCAGATAGCGCTGATCGTTCTGGTTCGGCGAACCCGGCGCGCCGTCGATGGTGCCGCCGCCGAGATAGGTGGTGCCCAGGGTGATGCCGGCATCGTTGGGATCCCAGGTCGAAAACCCCCACGGCGCCAGATCGCTGCTGGAACTGCCCGGTTCCTCGCCGCCGAGCAGATGCCATTTGCCGATCCAGTAGCAACCGTAGCCGGCCGCGCTCAACACGCTGGCCAGGTTCGGAAACTTCGCCGGCAACGGCAGCGGGTTGCCGCCGGTCTGGGTGCAGCCGGTCACGTACGGGTATTGGCTGGTCAGGAACGTGGCCCGGCTGGGCGAGCACATGCACGCGCCGGTGAAGGCGTTGGCGAAGTTCAGGCCGTTGCCGGCCAGTTGCTGCATCGCCGGCAGCTTTGCCGCCAGTGTCGGCTGATAGCTCGCCGGCCACTGCGCCAGGCTGCGCTCCTGGTCGGTGATGATCAGCAGCAGGTTGGGTCGCTTGCCGTCGGCGAACAGATCGCTGAGCACCATGGCCTGGCTCCTTTGAGGCCGGCGGCGCCGGCGTGCTTGGCTGGGAATGCAGGTTCAAACGCGAAGCGCGCCGGGCAGGGGACTGCGGCCGGCTGCTTTGTCCGCCCGGCTTGAGGCAAGATGTGCGTTCCGTCACGACAAGGAACTGTCATGCGCTTTTCGACCCGTCACGCCTTCGTTCTCGCCTTATGCCTGTCGCCGCTGGCGGCGCCGGCGATGAGGATCGTGGAGATGCAGATCACCTGCCCGATCGACGGCAAGCCGTTCCCCTCGCGGGTGATGGTCTCGGGCACCTCGTTCGGCACGTACTTCGACACCCAGCGCTTCGGCGCGATCGCCTCGCCCGCACCGTTGCCGGTGTGCCCGGGCAACGGCTTCATCGTCGCCGATCAATCGCGCAAGTACAGCGAAGCCGAACTGACGCGTTTGCGCGGCTTCGTCGATTCGGACGACTTTCGCGGCTGGATCGCCAACGACACGCCGTACTACCGATTGGCCAAGCAGATGGCGTTCATGGGCGAGTCCGAGGACGCGATCGCCAACGTGCTGCTCAGCGCCACCTGGGAAGCCGGCTCGCGTTACCCGCGTTACGCCGCCGAGGCCTTGCAGGTCTGGCAGCGCCGCGCCTTGCGCGAGGCCGGCAGCGACCGCGCGTATCACTCGCGCATGCTGGTCGGCGAATTGCAGCGCCGGCTTGGGCGTTTCGACGAAGCTCAAGCCACCTTCGAAGGCTTGCGCGCCGACCGCGGGTTTCCCGGCAAGCAGGAGGACGCGGACGTCGCCGCGTACATGCGCAAGGTGGTCGATGCGCAATTGCGCCTGATCCGCGATCGCAGCGTGGCGCATGCGCGGTTGGATGAGGATGGGGAGATCGTTGATTTCTGATTTCCCCGCGTGCGTCGTTACCGCGAAGGCGAGGTTCCAGAGCCAAGAGCCTTCAGCGCGATCCTTCCAGAACGTCATTCCCGCGAAGGCGGGAATCCAGAGACTTCAAAAGCTTTCGCACGAAAGGCACTGGATTCCCGCCTTCGCGGGAATGACGGTTTGGTGGGTGACGCTAAAGTCTCCACGCGCTCGGTTTCGCTGATGCAGACGCCCAGCCTTATTCGTCAGTACGCCACCGCCGGATTCATCTTCCCGTCCAACCACCGCCGGTCAGAGGCCCGACCACCCCACACCACAATCTGTGACCCCCATTCCCCAGGTTCATGAAACTGCTCCGGAGGCACAGTTGTTGTGCATCCATTCGCGGTGGTACGGTCGATTCGCTGCAAACCATACGCAAACGTATCTACCGTGCGGGACAGTCCTTGGGAGGGGACGAACTCATGCGCAAGCTCAGTACGTGGTTGCTGTCGTGCCTGTTGTTGGCCGCGTTCGCCGCTCCGGCGTTCGCGGGCGGATTCAGCGGAAGTTACCAGCGCATTCCCGGCTGGGACGGCGCCGAAATGGGCGCCTTCGTGATGGTGCCCAAGGACCAGGGACCGGGGCCGTTCCCGCTGCTGGTGATGCCGGCCAGCTGGGCCGCGCCGAACCTGGAATACGTCGGCCGCGGCGGCGTCCTGGCGTCCAAGGGCTATGTCGTCGTCAGCTACACCTCGCGCGGGTTCTGGGATTCGGCCGGCAAGATCGACATCGCCGGGCCGGGTACGGTCGAAGACGTCAGCGCGGTGATCGACTGGGCGCTGGCGCATACCCCCGCCGACCCGAACAAGATCGGCGCCAGCGGCATTTCCTACGGCGCCGGCATCAGCCTGTTGGCGGCCGAGCGCGATCCGCGGATCAAGTCGGTGGCCGCGCTGAGCGGCTGGGCCGATCTGGAAGCCTCGCTCTACGCCAACCGCACCGTCAGCCAACAAGGCGCGGCCTTGCTGGTCGTCGCCGGCGCCTTGACCGGCCGGCCGGGTCCGGAGCTGGCCACCGCCACCGCGCGCATCGCCCTGGGCGATTTCGACGGCGCGGTCGGCGGCCTGTTGCCGATCGTGCCCGAGCGCAGCCCGGCCACCGGCGTGGACGCCTTGAACCGCAACGGCACCTCGGTGCTGCTGGCCAATGCGTTCAACGACAGCCTGTTCCCGCCGGGTCAGTTCATCGATTTCTACAACCGTCTGAGCGGGCCCAAGCAACTGCTCTTCAGTCACGGCGACCACGCCACCGTCGAAGCGCCCGGCGCGCTGGGCTTGCCCAATGAGATCTACGACGCGGCCGGCCGTTGGTTCGACCGCCACCTCAAGGGCATCGCCAACGGAGTCGAACGCGAATCGCCGGTGCGGCTGAAATCGCAGGGCGGCGATTGGCGCGGCTACGCCGACTGGAACGCGGTGCAGCGCGGCGCCACCGTGTTCGCGTTGAGCCGGCCTAGCGGTTTGATCGCGCCGACCGGCAATCTGCAGAGCCAGCCCAGCACCGGCTGGAACCACAGCATCCTCACCGGCCTGCCGACCCTGGCCGATTCCGGCGTGGCCTTCGTCAGCGGTTTTCTGCAGTCGGTGCAGGTCGCGCCGCAGGCATCGATCCCGCTGGTCGCGCGCGCCGGCGCGGCGGTGTGGCAGACGCCGATGTCCTGGACCGGCCAGCAGCTCAGCGGCATGCCGCAATTGCATCTGACCGTCACCCCGAGCCAGAGCGAGGTGACCTTGTTCGCCTACCTCTACAGCGTCGACTTGCTCGGCAACGGCTCGCTGCTGAGCCACAAGCCGTACTCGCTGCGCGGCGCGCGCGCGGGCGTGGCGCAGGCGGTGGATCTGCGCCTGGAAGCGACCAGCTGGGACATCCCGGCCGGCCGCCGTCTGGTGCTGGTGGTCGACACCACCGACCCGCGCTACACCACCGCCAGCCGCATCGGCGGCACGGTGAGCTTCAGCTCGCCGGCCAACGATCCTTCGACCTTGACCGTGCCGTTGCGCTGACCGTCGACAACGCGAGCGGCAACCGGAACGGCGCCTTCGGGCGCCGTTCTTGCGAGCGCGGGCCTGTTGCATGCCGCGTGCGCACCGATACGATGGCGCCGGGGAAGCGCGGGGAGTTCGCCGCGGGCGCAGCGCCGGGCAGGGGGCCGGGGGCCGCGCGCGACGAATGCGCAAGGAGACCCGGCCATGACGTTCAATCCTTATCAGGCGCCGCAAAGCGCGCTCGTCGGCGCGGCCGGCGAGTCCGACGATCGTTTCGGTCCGTGGCGCGACGGCGCCGATCTGGTGACGCTGAAAAACGCGAAACTGCCGCCGCGCTGCGTGAAGTGCAACAGCGCCGCGCAGACGCCGCTGAAGACCAAGACCTATTACTGGCACAGCGCCGGCTGGTATCTGCTGATCCTGTTCAACCTGCTGATCTACATCATCGTGGCGATGATCATGCGCAAAAGCTCGGCGTTGAGCCTGGGCTTGTGCGCGGAGCATCGCCAGCGGCGTACGCGGATGATCGCGACGTCGGTGTTCTGCCTGTTCGCCGGCGCCGGCTTGTTCGTCTACGCCTTGGTCGATGAAGCCGGCGCGCCTTTGTTCGGGCTGAGCGGGTTGTTCTTGCTGGCGGCGACGATCGTCTCCATCGTCGGCGGACGTATCGTCCACGCCAAGCGCATTTCCGAACGCTATGCGCGGTTCGGCGGCTGCGGCGCGGAATTTCTCGACAGTCTGCCGAGGTTCATCGGCACCGATCGCTGAAGCGCGAGCGCTTCGACGCGGCGCAGCCCTGCGCAAAAAAGCCAACGGCCGCACGAGGCGGCCGTTGCTTCATCGGTGCAGCGGGAACGGCTCAGCCGCGCAGCCGCGGCATCCCGAATTCGTCGCGTTCCTCGATCACCGCTTCGTCGAACAGCTTCTGGCGCAGATCGCGGCCGGGCAGCTCGGTGGCCGCTTCGCCGCGCGCGGCGCGCAGGGCGTTGAGGTAGCTCAGTCGTGCGCGGCTCTCATCGCCGGCCTGGGCGAAGCCGTGGCCGAGTTCTTCCCAGGCCTCGCTGTTGGCGCCCTGGGCCAGGGCGCGATGCAGATACGCCTCGGCCTGCGGCCATTGGCCCTGCGCGCGGGCGATCCGGGCCAGGCTCAGCAACAGACCCGGGCTGCCGGAATGAGCGGCGAGCCAGCGTTCGGCCTGGGCCCGGCGCGCGTCGAGGCGGCCGATCGGCAGGCGGCCGTAGAGCGCGGCCAGGGATTCGTCCCAGCGCGCATCCAATGCCTGTTCCAGGCTCTTGGCCGCGGCTTCTTCCCAGCGCAGCGCCGCCGCGCGTTCGGCGTAGGCGGCGACCGCGGCCGGTTCGGTCTTCAGCGGCTTGGGCAGGGTTTCCCAGTGATCGGCCAGCACGTTGGCGTCGGCGGCTTCGCGCAGCGCGGCTTCGGCCCACTGCGCTTCCAGCCGGCCCAGGCGTTCGGCCGGCCACGCGCCTTGCTGGCGCAGCGAACCGAGCAGGCCGTAGGCCTCG
>NZ_JBAMDI010000051.1:0-72582 GCF_036961695.1 Pseudomonas sp. CGJS7
GCAACGCGGCCCCGGTTTACTTCGGTGTGCCGTGCACCACGCCAGCGGTGTTATCCAGCAGGCTCTTGGTCGCCGTCTGGATATACGCTTCCAGCTTCTTGAGCATTTCCGGCTGGTCCGGGCTTTCGATCAGTTCGGCCTTGAACTCGCTGCCCAACTGGTAGCGGTACATCCGCGGGCTCATGTCCTTGGACTCGATCAGGATACGGTCACCCTGCACCAGCCCGACAATCTGCTCGCTGCCCGACGGCTTGATCATGCCCACGCCCTGGTCACCCTCGGGCAGGTTGAGCAGGTCACGCCCCCAGCACTGGTGGCGAGCCTTGCCACCCAGGCGGCCCATGATGGTCGGCACGATGTCGACCTGGGTACCCACGGTGTGGTTCACCGCACCGAACTTCTCCTGAATGCCCGGGGCAATCAGCAGCAGCGGTACGTTGAAGCGGCCCAGGTCCAGCTCGGTAACCTGCTGGTGGTTGCCAAAGCCATGGTCACCGACGATGACGAACAGGGTTTCCTTGAAGTAAGGCTCCTTACGCGCCTTCTCGAAGAACTGGCCCAGCGCCCAGTCCGAATAACGCATGGCGGTCAGGTGCTCGTCCAGACGGCCCTGGCCGGTAACCTTCTCAACCGGCAAGTCCTTCGGCAGGGCATACGGCGTGTGGTTGGACAGCGTCTGCAGCAGCGCGTAGATCGGCTTCTTGCCATCGTGCCTGGCCAGCTCTTCGTTGCCCCGGTCGAACATGTCCTGGTCGGAAACCCCCCAGGTCGGGTCGGAGAACACCGGGTTGACGAAGTCATTACGGCCGATGAAGGTGGTCATCCCCTGGTTGCCGAAGAACCCGGACTGGTTGTCCCAGGCAAAGTCGCCGTTGTAGACGTACACGTCGTCGTAGTCACGGGCGCTGAGCAGGGCCGGCAGGCCCGACAGCTTATGGCCGCCTTCCGGGGTCTGCATCAGGTATTCGAAACCTGGCAGGTTGGGGAAGCAGGCCATGGTGGCGAACATGCCCTGGTGGGTATGGGTGCCGTTGGAGAAGAAGCGGTCGAACAGCAGGCCTTCTTTGGCCAGCTTGTCGAAGTACGGGGTGATGTTGTTGGGGCTGCCAAGCGCACCTACCGAGTGGCCGGCGAAGCTTTCCATCAGGATCACCACCACGTTCTTGATCGGCAGGGTACGGTCAGCTGGCGGCACAAAGTCACGGCGGATGGCGGCTTCGTCGGCGTCGACCAGTGTGTCGTGGGCGGTCAGCAGTTGCTCACGCACACTTTGCGTGGCCACGTCCTGCTGCAGGACTGGCTTCCAGATGTTGGCACGGTCCTCGCCAAAGCGGCTCTTGGCGGCGTCGATCAGGGTCAGGGTGCCGTTCAGGCCCAGCTGGTTGACGAAGTTGGAGTCAGTGGTAAAGGCATCACCCCAGCGCATCGGCGGGCCCTGGCGCAGGGTGCCACGGGCAGCGGCCACGGCCACCAGCAGGATCACCATGAATACCGCCAGGCGCTTGTACCACGGGGCAACGCGGTGCAGGCCTTCGGCGCGGGTAGCGCGATCGATACCTTTGAACAGCAGGCTCAGCAGCCAGGTACCGAAGGCCCAGGCCAGCAGGTAGCGAACCACCGGGAAACCGTACCAGAGCATGCTCATGACGGTTTTCGGGTCTTCCTTGATGTACTGGAACACCAGGCCGTTGAGGCGCTGGTGGAACTCGCGGTAGAAGTCCATTTCCATCAGGCCGAGGAACATCACCACGCTCGAAGCGAGGGTCAGCCAGAAACGGAACACGCCACGCCGGGCCATGGCCCAGGGGCTGAGCATGGCCAGCAGCAGGGGGATGCTGATGTACACCACCACCCGCAGGTCGAAGCGCAAGCCGTTGAGGAAGCCTTCGGCGACCGTCGAATAAGGGGTATCGCCGACCATGTCGTTGTTGTAAGCCAGCAGCGCCAGGCGCACCAGGCTGAGCATCAGCATGATCACCAGGCCGCTGAGCAGCGTGTAGGCCAGGTGGGATTTCAGGGTCGGCGAAAATGACGTTCGCGCGCCCTGTTGCTTCAAGGCGTCGGAGGTAGCCATGAATGGGAAGGTCCTAGGATTGCGGTTTGCGAAGAGGCGATGGCGCTAGGCCAACGCAGCATTATGCGGGTGCGGATTCTGTTTAAACCAATGTGAAAATTTTGTCACGTCCCTATTACTGGCTATGTCAGTACCGCGCTTAGAGCCGCACATTCCCCCGCGGCCCGGCAATCGCCCAGATCACCAGCCCCACCACCGGTAGCAAGGCGATCAACAAGATCCACAACACCTTGATGCCCACCTCGCTGCCACTCTTGATCACGTTGAGAATGGCCCAGATATCCAGCGCCAGAATGATCAGCCCGACCAGGCTGTTGAAGGTAGATCCCATGTCTGAATTCCTGTCCAGAGGCTTTGCTGCACAGCATAGTCAGCTATCGCGCCAATAGAAGGGAATCCTTGGCGGATGTCGCAGGTCCCTCGGTAGACTGACTGCATTCACTGATTCGAGGTTTGTATGCCACCTACCCATAGCCAAAGCGCCGCCCCACCTTCACTGCTGCAGGCCTGGCGCCAACAGGCCATCGATACCCCCTGGCTCAGTGCCGGCCTGGGGCTGAGCCTGCTGGCGGTGTGCGTGCTGCTGGCCGCCAGCCTCTGGAACGCGGTGAACGGCGACCATGCCGAAAACCTGCACCTGGCCATGCTGGGCGGGTTGTCGGGCTTTGGCGCCACCGCACTGGGCGCCGTGCTGGCGGTGGTGCTGCGCGATGTCAACGCGCGCACCCAGGATGTGATGCTGGGCTTTGCTGCCGGCATGATGCTGGCAGCCAGTTCGTTTTCGCTGATTCTGCCGGGCCTGGAGGCTGCCCGCGAGATCACGGGCAACGGCCCGGCCGCCGCGTTTACCGTGGTGCTGGGCATGGGCCTGGGTGTGCTGCTGATGCTGGGCCTGGACCGCTTCACCCCGCATGAACACGAAAGCACCGGCCCGTGCGGGCCCGAAGCCGAGCGCATCAGCCGGGTGTGGCTGTTTGTGCTGGCGATTACCCTGCACAACCTGCCTGAAGGCATGGCGATTGGCGTGAGCTTTGCCAATGGCGACATGAACATCGGCCTGCCGCTGACCAGTGCCATCGCCATCCAGGACATCCCCGAGGGGCTGGCCGTGGCACTGGCCTTGCGCGCCACAGGGCTTTCCAACCTGAAGGCCGCGTTGGTGGCGATAGGGTCGGGCCTGATGGAGCCGCTAGGGGCGGTGATCGGGCTGGGGATTTCTACCGGCTTTGCCCTCGCCTACCCGATCAGCATGGGGCTGGCGGCAGGGGCGATGATCTTTGTGGTCAGCCACGAGGTGATCCCCGAAACCCACCGCAACGGGCACCAGACAGCGGCGACCCTGGGGTTGATGGGCGGGTTTGCGGTGATGATGTTTCTCGACACTGCGCTGGGCTGAAGATTGATGTTTCGTGAGCCGGCCTCTTCGCGGGCTCGCCCGCTCCCACAGGGTTATCACAGGGCCTGATGCGCTGGAGTACCTGAGGGAGCGGGCATGCCCGCGAACAAGCAATCACTGGTATCAGATGTGGACGGCGACTTTCAAAGCCTCCAGCGCCGGCTCGACCTTGATGCCCAGCGCTGCACCCAGCTCCATTACCCGTGCCAGGTCCTGCTGCCCCACCATGACCATCTGCAGCTCGTCATCCAGCAACTGGCTGAAGTTGAGCAGCACATAACCACCCGCCTCCTTGTTCAGCGCGCCCATCTGCACCTGGATACGGTTGAGCGCGGTCAGTGGCTCGGTACGGGCCAGTTGCTTGGGCTTGAGGGTAAACGGCACGCTGTTGTCGAACGAATCACTGATCTGCTGGAACAGCGCCTGATAGCTGTCGGCCTGGAACACCACGGTATCCGGCAGGCTGCCCAGCACCACCCATTCGCCCAGGGGAATCGGGAAAGTGTCGTCGTAGTTGATGTCGGGGTTGGCGACCAGGAAGGCGACAGGGTCGGCGTAGGCCTGGGCGGCCTCGTCGGCGATACGCTCGATATCTGCCTCACGCATGCAGCCGGCGCCAATGAGGCTGATGAATTCGAGCAACTGAGTTTTCATGAAAGGGGGCCTGCGACGGGTGAAAAGTCGCCAAGGATAGCCGCAAATGCCCCCAGGCGGTTAGCCGGCCAGCACTTGCAGGCGCGCGGCGGTGTCTGCTGCGCCCATGGTTTGCGCCGCCATCAGGGCGGTGATGCCACGGGCATCCTGGTGCGCCGGATCGGCCCCTTGTGCCAGCAGGTAGTCGAGGATTTCGCTGCGGTTGAACATGGCCGCCAACATCAGCGCGGTGCGACCGTCCTGCGCGGCGGCATCCACCGGCACGCCATGCTCCACCAGCAGGCGAATCATCGCCAGGTCCCCTTTGAATGCGGCACCGGCAATCGGCAGCTGGCCATTGTCGTTGGCAATCAGCGGATCGGCACCTTGCGCCAGCAGCACGCGCACCGCCTCGTGGTGGCCGTGGTAGCTGGCCAGCATCAGCAGGGTATCGCCCTTGTGGTTACGCAGGTTGGCCGGCAGGCCGCTGGCAAGCAGGCGCCCGAGCATGTCGGCGTCGCCCTGGCGGGCACGTTCGAACACCTGCTCGGCGAACACAGCGGTTTCGTCATCGGTCATGGTGGCGGGTGCGGCTTGGCTGGACATAGGGAACCTCCTGGCATAATTAATGGCCCAAGTGTTCGTCAGGCATGCCATTGCGGTCAAAGGTTCAGATTCTATAAGGCCGATAGGCAAACCCTGACCCGTGCAAAATGCACTGTGCAAAATGCACGACCGTGCAGCCTGCACGATGCCGCTTCTGCAAATCCCCCGTAACCGCCTGTATTTACTAGGTTTTTCGCTAAACAGGATTCTGGCACGGTCACTGCAACCATCAACTCATGTCTGCCACACAACAGCCAGGAGTTGATATGGACCTCATCCAGCAAAAGTTCGCATCGGTATTTTCGGCCTATCAGGTGAATACCAAAGCCCGGCCCGATGGCGGTGTACTGCTTACCCTGCGCGCAGCGGATGGCAAGGTTACCCGCCGGGTGCTGACCTATGGGCAACTGCACAGTGCCGAACAGTTGTCCTGGGCGATCAGTGCCATCCGTCGTGACCTGGCTGAAGAGGCCAGTGAATTGCCGGTGATCTCGATGCTGCAAAGCCAGCAGCGGTTTGCACTGCCGACCTATCGTTGAGATTTGTGTCGCCTGACCTGGCTTCTTCGCGGGTAAACCCGCTCCTACGACCGACGGTTGCGCCGCCCTTGGCATCGCGCAGTCAATGTAGGAGCGGGTTCACCCGCGAAGAGGCCGGCAATGCCATTACAACTCGTCGATCCCCAGAAACGCCCGTGCCGTTACATCCCCGGTAAACCGCGCCTGCATGCCCTGCTCGCTGCCATACAAGCGCAACGCCAGGCAAAACGGTGTATCACCCAACTCAACCCAACGCCGCGTCCCGGCCGGCACCAGCAGCTGGTCACCCTTCTCGCACAGCACTGAATACACCCAGTCCCCCAGCCGCAGGCCAACCTGCGCCCGCCCGCTGACCACGGCAAACAGCTCGTCGGCATCATGCACATGTTCATCACGCACATCGACCTGTGCCGGGTCTTCACCGTCGCGGTTGAGCAGCGCGAAGGCCTTGCTGCCATGCGCCGTCATCAACTCATCCAGATACGCGCGGCAAACCTCCAGCACCTCGTCCTGGGCCGTGCCCGGGCGCACCCGCAGGCCAGGTTCGGCATGCACAAAGCGCACGCCCTGCTCGGCCAACGTAGCGGCGATGTCGTCGTGGTGAGTCAGCACCTTGTTCGGCAGTGCCGGGCTGGCGGGGTGGAAAACGCTGAGAATGCTCATCAGGGGCGGGTCCTGGTCGGTTGCGAACAAAGGGCAATGATAACGGCTGCGGCCAAGGCTGCGGCACTGGCCATACCAAAGGTGAAGGTGGGGCCCAGCAGCTTCCAGCTGTAGCCTGAGTACAGCGCCCCCAGCGCACCGCCGGTCCCCGACAGCGCTGCGTAAAGCGCCTGGCCCTGGCCCTGCTGGCGGGCGCCGAAGCTGGCCTGGACGAAAGCGATGCTGGCGGCATGGAAGCAGCCGAAGGTGGCCGCGTGCAGCAGCTGGGCGAAGATCAGTACTGCCGGCTCCTGCGCCAGGTTACCCAGCAGCAGCCAGCGCAATGCCGCCAGCAGGAAGCTGACCAACAACACGCGCTGCACGCTGAAACGAGCGAACAGGCGGCTCATGACCATGAACATCAGCACCTCGGCCACCACCCCAAGCGCCCATAGAAGGCCGATGGCACCGCGCGTGTAGCCCAAGTGCTCCAGGTGCAGGGTAAGGAAGGTGTAGTACGGCCCGTGGCTGAGCTGCATCAGGGCCACGCACACGTAGAACGCGATCACCCCCGGGGCACGCAACTGCTGCAGGAAGCCCCCCGTGCCGCTGCGCCCGCCCTGCTCCACCGGCTGGGCATTGGGCACCCACAGGCTGGCGGCGACGATGCCGGCCATGATCGTGACCAGCGCCACCGGGTAGATGTCCAGGCTCAACCATTCGAACAAGCGGCCCAGGCCAACCACGGTGAGGATGAAACCGATCGAACCCCACAGACGTACCTGGCTGTAGCGCGACGTCTGCCCATGCAGGTGGGCCAGGGTGATGACCTCGAACTGCGGCAGCACCGCATGCCAGAAAAACGCATGCAGGGCCATCACCAGCGCCAGCCAGGCGTAGCTTTTGCCGAAGAAGATCAGGGCGAAGGTGGCCAGGGTGCACAGCGCGCCAAGGCGGACGATCAACAGGCGCTGGCCCGTGCGATCGCCCAGCCAGCCCCACAGGTTGGGGGCCACGCAGCGCATCAGCATGGGGATGGCCACCAGCTCGCCGATGCGCGCCGGGGAAAAGCCCAGGTGGTCGAAGTACAGCGCCAGGAACGGTGCGGTGGAGCCCAGCAGGGCGAAGTAGAACAGGTAGAAGCTGGACAGGCGCCAGTAGGGGATGGGTTGCATGGGGTGGCCTTGTGGGGACCTGGGCCGGCCTCTTCGCGGGTGAACCCGCTCCTACGCGGATTTCACCCTGTCACTGCACCTGAGGGCAGTGATATCCCAATGTAGGAGCGGGTTTACCCGCGAAGAGGCCGGCGCAGTTGGATCAGCGCTGGCCCAGCACCGGGGTATTCACTTGCACATCGGCATTCTGCGAACGGTGGCGCAGCAGGTGGTCCATCAACGCGATGGCCATCATCGCCTCGGCAATCGGCGTGGCACGGATGCCCACGCACGGGTCGTGGCGGCCCTTGGTGATGACGTCCACCGGGTTGCCATCGACATCGATCGAGCGGCCCGGGGTGGTGATGCTGGAAGTGGGCTTCAGTGCCAGGTGGGCAACGATCGGCTGGCCCGAGGAAATACCGCCCAGAATGCCGCCCGCGTTGTTGCTGAGGAAGCCTTCCGGGGTCAGCTCGTCCCGGTGCTCGGTGCCGCGCTGGGCCACACTGGCGAAACCGGCGCCGATTTCCACGCCCTTGACCGCGTTGATGCTCATCAGCGCATGGGCCAGCTCTGCATCCAGGCGGTCGAAGATCGGCTCGCCCAGCCCGGGCATCACGCCTTCTGCGACCACGGTGATCTTGGCGCCCACCGAATCCTGGTCTCGGCGCAGCTGGTCCATGTAGGCCTCCAGCTCAGGTACTTTGTCCGGATCGGGGCTGAAGAAGGCGTTCTGCTCCACCGACTCCCAGGTCTTGAACGGGATTTCGATCGGGCCCAGCTGGCTCATGTAGCCACGCACGGTGATGCCCTGGGTGGCCAGGAACTTCTTGGCGATAGCACCGGCGGCCACGCGCATGGCGGTTTCACGGGCGGAGCTGCGGCCGCCGCCGCGGTAGTCGCGGATACCGTACTTGTGGTGGTAGGTGTAGTCGGCGTGGGCCGGGCGGAACAGGTCCTTGATGGCCGAGTAGTCCTTGGACTTCTGATCGGTGTTGCGGATCAGCAGGCCGATCGAGCAGCCGGTGGTGCGGCCTTCGAACACGCCGGAAAGGATTTCCACCTCGTCGGCTTCCTGGCGCTGGGTGGTGTGCCGGCTGGTGCCGGGCTTGCGCCGGTCAAGGTCGTGCTGCAGGTCGGCGAGGGAAATTTCCAGGCCCGGAGGGCATCCATCGACAATGGCGACCAACGCCGGGCCATGGCTCTCGCCAGCGGTGGTGACAGTGAACAGCTTGCCGTAGGTATTGCCGGACATGGACGCTCCGCGAGTTCTGCCTGAAATGGACGAAAGCAGCAGTATACAGATGGTTTGATCGCCTGTGCGGGCCTCTTCGCGGGCATGCCCGCTCCCACAGGATCACCACAGATCCAAATGCTGTGAAATACCTGTGGGAGCGGGCGTGCCCGCGAAAGGGCCGAACCTGCAATTCGCCCCCCAGAACCTTCCTGCGAACATTGGGTCAAACCCACATCTCCCCATGTAGTACCGCATGATGTCGCGCCTCGTCGCCTTGCTCTTCCTGCTGTGCACCGGCCTGGCCCAGGCCGCCGCCCCCACTGTACTGCAACGCCCGATCGACCTGGACACCGGCCAGGGCGTGCTGCACGGCAGCCTGCTGCTGCCGCAACAGGCCACCCCGCCGCCAGTGGTGCTGATCATCGCCGGCTCCGGCCCCACCGACCGCGACGGCAACAACCCGGCTTCGGGCCGGGTCGACAACCTGAAGCGCCTGGCCCTGCTGCTGGCCAACGAACACATTGCCAGCGTGCGTTACGACAAACGCGGGGTGGCCGCCAGCCAGCCGGCCACGCCTGACGAGCGTGACCTCAGCGTGGAGCGCTATGTGGCCGATGTGGTCGCCTGGAGCCACAAGCTCAAAGCCGACCCGCGCTTCGGCCCGCTGATCCTGATTGGCCACAGCGAAGGCGCACTGATTGCCAGCCTGGCCGCCGAGCAGGCGGGCGCCAGCGCAGTCATCACCCTGGCCGGCAGCGGCCGGCCGCTGGCCGAGGTGCTGCACGAACAACTGGCCCAGCGCCTGCCGCCCGCGCAACTGGCCGGTGGCAGCGCCCTGCTCGACCGCCTGCAGGCCGGGCAGACCAGCCTGGATGTACCTGCGCCGTTGCGCCAGGTGTTTCGCCCCAGCGTGCAGCCGTACCTGATTTCGCTGTTCCAGCAAAACCCGGCAGCCGCCTTTGCCCGCCTGCCCATGCCCGCGCTGATCGTGCAGGGGCGCAACGACGTGCAGGTGGACGTGGCCGACGCCCAACGGCTGAAAGCGGCCAAGCCAGATGCACAACTGGTCCTGATCGATGGCATGAACCACATGCTGCGCATCAGCCCCAAGGGCATGAGCCAGCAGCGCGACAGCTACCTCAACCCCGAGCTGCCGCTGGCGCGGGAGCTGGGCGAGCGAATTGTGACGTTCATCCAGCATTTGCCTTCGGCGTAGGTCAAACAGGCTCAGGTCTCAGCCATGCCTGCCGATACAGCAGGCATAGCTGAGGACAAGCCCTGATGACCACCTCCCCCACCGCCGTCGAGCCGGCCGAAGAACCCCAGGAAATCCCCGCCCTGCCCTGGGCCGAGCTGACCGCCGAACATTTCCAGCTGCTACGCCTGGCAGCACTGCCGACCGACCGCAGCACCGGCGCGCGGCCGCTGCGTTTTGTGCAGTTCGGCTATGCCGAGCGCCATGACAAGGCACACAGCCTGCTGCGCATGGAAATCCAGTTGCCTGGGCAGAAAGTGCACAAAGAGCAGAACCGCCTGGACATCCGCGTCGACCATGCCGAGCGCCTGGTGCGCATTGGCAATGAACATGGCCTGCAACTGGAACCGGTGAACCGTGGCATCGGCCGTTTCATGCTGGCCCAGGCCGCTCAGTGGTTGCAGCGCAAGTGGTCGCACTACCGGGTGGAAGGCATGGCGCTGCCGAGCAAGGACGCCCTGAACGAGGACTCACGCCTGCGCCGAGACCAGTGCTTGCGCGGGGTGGGTATCGAGGTGCAGTACGAGGACAGCCAGCACCTGAAGGGCCGTATCGCGGATATGACAGTGGGCCAGCTGAAGGCCGCCTGGAGCAGCGAGCGCCTGCAGCGGGTGGAGATTCTGGATGCCGCCAACCTGCTGCAGCAGGCTGACCAGCAACTGCAGGAAAAGGAAGGGCAACTGCGCGAGCGGGATGAGCGCGTGGCCAAATACCAGCGCGAAGACGGCGGATTGCGTTTCACCATTACCTGCCTGGTGGCGTTTGCCGTGTTCCAGGCAGGGCTGTTGATCTGGATTGCTACCCGCTAAGACCGCATCAGTTGGTGGAGACTGGGGCCGCTTCGCGACACAAGGCCGCTTGTGTCTTGCTCAATTTCTAAAAGTTGGCACGATTCGTGTGGGAGCGGGCTTGCCCGCGAACACGGGCGAAGCCCGTGCCATCCACCGCGGTGTATTCTTCGCGGGTAAACCCACACGGATAACGCTTGTGTCGCGATGGGCTGCATAGCAGCCCCAAACAGCCTAAACGCGGGCCTTGAACAATTCCTGATGCTGGCGGCACTGCTCAGCGGTGAGCATGAACACCCCATGCCCGCCACGCTCGAATTCCAGCCAGGCAAAGTCCACCTCGGGGTACAACGCCTCGACATGCACCTGGCTGTTGCCCACTTCGACAATCAGCAATCCCTTCTCGGTCAGGTGGTCAGCCGCTTCGGCCAGCATCCGCCGTACCAGGTCCAGGCCGTCGCTGCCGCAGGCCAGGCCCAGCTCGGGCTCATGGTGGTACTCGGCCGGCATGTCGTCGAAGTCTTCGGCATCGACATACGGCGGGTTGGACAGGATCAGGTCGAAACGCTGCCCCGGCAAACCGCCAAAGCCATCGCCCTGCACAGTGTACACGCGCCCGTCCAGGCCATGGCGCTCGATGTTCTGGTTGGCCACTTCAAGGGCCTGGAACGACAGGTCGGCCAACACCACCTCGGCCTCGGGGAACACGTCGGCGGCGACGATGCCGATGCAACCCGACCCCGTGCACAGGTCCAGAATGCGCGCCGGCTCGCTGGCCAGCCACGGCTCGAAACGTTTTTCGATCAGCTCACCAATGGGCGAACGCGGTACCAGCACCCGCTCGTCGACGATGAACGACATGCCGCAGAACCAGGCCTCGCCCAGCAGGTAGGCGGCCGGTACACGTTCTTCGATACGGCGTTTGAGCAGGTGCTGAAGGCGTACCCGCTCATCGTCCTCGAGCATGCAGTCCAGGTAGCTGTCGGCCACCTCCCATGGCAGGTGCACCGCACCCAGCACCAGCAGGCGGGCTTCGTCCCAGGCGTTGTCGGCACCGTGACCGAAGAACAGATCATGCTCGTGGAAGCGGCTGACCGCCCAGCGGATGTAGTCGCGCAGCGTGCGCAGACGGGATGTGATCACGGGGTACTCCTATTTTCAGACCGGACAAAAGTCTAACAGCCCCACCCGCACATTTGTTCCTTTGCGTTGCCCAAAGGCTAGCCACAGGCCAGTAACCACGCCGCTTGCGTTGTCAACCATTCCCATTGGCGCCAAGGCAGGGGAGAATAGGTATACAAAAGCCCTATCCAAGGAGCCCTTGATGTCCGTTCCAACCACGATGTTTCGCCTCACTGGCCGCGACTATCCGCCGGCCAAGCTGAGCCACGCCAGCCTGATCATCATCGATGCACAAAAGGAGTACCTCAGTGGTCCCCTGAAGCTGTCGGGCATGGACGAGGCCGTGGCCAACATCGCCAGGTTGCTCGACGCCGCCCGTAAAAGCGGCCGTCCGATCATCCATGTTCGCCACCTGGGCACTGTTGGTGGCCGTTTCGACCCCCAAGGGCCGGCTGGCCAGTTCATTCCGGGGCTGGAGCCGCTGGAAGGTGAAATCGTCATCGAAAAGCGCATGCCCAATGCGTTCAAGAACACCAAGCTGCACGAAACATTGCAGGAGCTGGGCCACCTGGACCTGATCGTCTGTGGTTTCATGAGCCATTCCAGCGTCAGCACCACCGTTCGCCGCGCCAAGGACTATGGTTATCGGTGCACCCTGGTAGAAGACGCGTCGGCCACCCGCGACCTGGCATTCAAGGACGGCGTCATTCCGGCCGCGCAGATTCACCAGTGCGAAATGGCCGTGATGGCTGACAACTTCGCTTGCGTGGCCCCCACCGCCAGCCTGATCTGAGCGGCTTGCAGGACCGCCCGGCAGCCGGGCGGAACCCGATGGGCAGCAGCAGGTCGAATTCCGGATATCCACCGAGGAGAGCGGAATGAAGCTTAAAGGCAGTTTCGACGCCAAGCGCCTGCGCCCGCGCGAACCGCGTAACTGGGGCGCCCGCCTGGCGGCCGGCCTGTCGGCCCTGCTGGCGACGCTGGGCGTATTGCTGGCCATGGCCGGCGTCGCCGGGCTGCTGGGCAACTACCCTGCCCTGCAGGAACTGAATGCCAACAAACCGTTGTCCGGCACCCTGACCGTGGCGGGCCTGGTATTGCTATGGCTGGGTGTGCGCTTCTGGCGGCGCAGCCGTATCCGCTTGCGCCGCGGGCGGGAGCTTAACCTGTCGCCGCACCTGATGAAGAAGCACGATTGATGGTTTTGCGTAACCTGTGCGGGCCTCTTCGCGGGTAAACCCGCTCCTACAGGTACCCCGCCGCCTTCAGGCTCTGTGACATCCCGGTAGGAGCGGGTTCACCCGCGAAGAGGCCCGCACAGGCTGCCCCGGCAACTCATGCAGTGAAGCTGAAATCCTCGGGGGCGCTGCGCACCCCTTTCGCGACACAAGGCCCACCCCGATCGCATCGGCCTGAAGCCATGTGCAATCCCCGTAGGAGCGGGTTCACCCGCGAAGAGGCCCGCACAGGCTGCACACGGCCCCACAGTCGCGTAAACTACGCCGCCTACGTGGAGGCATCATGCAAGACGACGATTTTTCCCTGTTCAAGGCCGAAGTGCGCGGCGTAAAGCCGATCCGCCACGACCGTGCCGACGTCGGCAAGCCCAAGGCCGACCGCCAGAAGCTGGCCGGCCTGCGCCAGGCGGCGACCGTGCGCAGTGACAAGGCTTTGGTCATCGATGGCATGTCCGACCAGTTCGTCATCGACGTAGGCGCCGAAGACGAGCTGATGTGGCGCCGCGATGGCGTGCAGGAAGGCCAGCTGCGCAAGCTGAAGCTGGGGCAGATTCCGTTCGAGGGCAGCCTCGACCTGCACGGCATGACGGTGGAAAAGGCCCGCGAAACCTTGTGGGACTTCATCGCCGAAGCCACCAAACTGGAGGTGCGCTGCGTGCGGGTGACCCACGGCAAGGCCGCGCGCCTGGACGGCAAGCGCCCGATGATCAAAAGCCACGTCAACACCTGGCTACGCCAGCACCCGCAAGTGCTCGGTTTTGCCTCGTGCAGTGCCCGCCACGGCGGCACCGGCGCGGTGTATGTGATGCTGAAGCGAACCATGCTCGAAGGCCGCGACGAGTAACGCCGCGCTTGCAGCGCCGCCCTCACCGCCGTACCCTTCGTTTTTGCGATTTTTTCCCACAGGTAGATCCATGTCCCTGGAACAGAACTACACCGAGATCCTCAGCCAGATTGGCGAGGACGTCTCCCGTGAGGGCCTGCTCGACACGCCCAAGCGGGCTGCAAAGGCGATGAAGTACCTTTGCCGCGGTTATGAGCAAACACTGGAAGAAGTCACCAACAACGCTTTGTTCAGCTCTGACAACAGCGAAATGGTGCTGGTCCGGGACATCGAGCTGTATTCGATGTGCGAACACCACATGCTGCCGTTCATTGGCAAGGCACACGTTGCCTACCTGCCGAAGGGCAAGGTACTGGGCCTGTCCAAGGTGGCACGTATCGTCGACATGTACGCCCGCCGCCTGCAGATCCAGGAAAACCTCAGCCGCCAGATCGCCGAAGCCGTGCAGCAGGTAACCGGTGCCGCGGGTGTAGCCGTGGTGGTCGAAGCCAAGCACATGTGCATGATGATGCGCGGTGTCGAGAAGCAGAATTCGACCATGATCACCTCGGTGATGCTGGGTGAGTTCCGCGACAACGCCGCCACCCGTAGCGAGTTCCTCAGCCTGATCAAGTGATTGGTTGCTGACCCCGAGCCGACCCTTCAAGGTCGGCTTTTGCATTTCAGGAGTTGCCCATGATCGTCAAAGCCCTGCGGGTTGGCCTCGGCCAGCTCATCGTCTTCGGTGACTGGATCAGCCGCCCGGCCAAGCGCAAACGCGACGCCGCCGCCCAGGCCCGCATCGAGCAAGCGGCCAAGGGGCTGGCGCTGTACCAGTTCCACGCCTGCCCGTTCTGCGTCAAAACCCGCCGCACCCTGCACCGGTTGAACGTGCCGGTGGCGCTGCGCGACGCCAAGAACGACCCGGTGCACCGCCAGGCCCTGCAAGAAGGTGGCGGCCGGGTGAAAGTGCCATGCCTGCGCATTGAAGAAGCCGGCAAGGTGACCTGGATGTATGAGTCCAAGGCAATCATCGCTTACCTGGATGAGCGGTTTGCCGCCATCTGACTGACGCTGCAGATCCCTTGCGGGAGCGGGCGAGCCCGCGAAGCAGGCACCGCGGTGGTTGGCACGGGCTGCGCCCGTGTTCGCGGGCACGCCCGCTCCCACAAGCCTGGAAAACAGGTCGGTTTTCAGCCCACCATCGGCACATGCCGCGGGTGGCTGCTGACCCGCTCAAGCCAGGCCCTTACCGCCGGATACTCTGCCAGGTCGAACCCGCCCTGCTGCGCCACATGGGTGTAGGCATACAGCGCCACATCGGCAATCGAGTACTGCTCACCCACCAGGTAAGGCGTCATCTGCAACTGTCGCTCCATCACCTTCAGCGCCTTGTAGCCGCCCTTGTGCAACTTGCGGTACTCGTCCAGGCGCTCGTCCGGCAGCCCCAGGTAGAACTGGATGAACCGCGCCACGGCAATGTACGGCTCATGGCTGTACTGCTCGAAAAACTGCCACTGCAGCACCTGGGTACGCAGGCGCGGTTCGCTGGGCAGGAACTCGCTGCCATCGGCCAGGTAGTTGAGAATGGCGTTGGACTCCCACAGGTAGCTACCGTCTTCCAGTTCCAGCACCGGTACCTTGCCGTTAGGGTTCATCGCCAGAAACTCGGGCGTTTCGGTCTCACCCTTGAGAATGTCCACCGGGTGCCATTCATACGGCCGGCCCAGCAGGCTCAACATGAGCTTGACCTTGTAACAGTTACCCGACTGGTAGTCGCCATAAACCTTGTACATCGACCCTCCCTGCAAAGCAGTTTCGCAATTGCGCCCAATATTTGGCGACTGTACGGCTAAAAGCAATGGCCGCTGTATGGCAAGGATCAACCTTGCTCGCTGTAGTCTGAAAAAACTGCTTACACCTTTACAAGGATTTTGTTCATGACCGATGCCACTTCCGCACGCCTGCGGCCCCTGGCAGACACCTCCCCCTCGGCGGTGGTCGCCGGCTTCATTGCCATGCTCACCGGCTATACCAGTTCGCTGGTGCTGATGTTCCAGGCCGGCCAGGCGGCCGGGCTGACCACCGCGCAGATCTCGTCCTGGATCTGGGCGCTGTCGATCGGCATGGCGGTATGCAGCATCGGCCTGTCGCTACGCTACCGCACACCGATCACCGTCGCCTGGTCCACCCCCGGCGCGGCGCTGCTGATCACCAGCCTGGGTGGGGTCAGCTATGGCGAAGCCATTGGCGCCTACATCACCTGCGCCTTGCTAGTGCTGGTGTGCGGCCTGACCGGCAGCTTCGAGCGCCTGGTCAAACGCATCCCGGCCTCGCTGGCCTCGGCACTGCTGGCGGGCATCCTGTTCAAGATCGGCAGCGAAATCTTCGTGGCAGCGCAGCACCGCACGCTGCTGGTGCTGGGCATGTTCTTCAGCTATCTGCTGGTCAAGCGCCTGTCGCCGCGTTATTGCGTGCTGGCCGCGCTGCTGGTGGGCACGGCATTGTCCGGCGCGTTGGGCCTGCTGGACTTCAGCGGCTTCCACCTGGAAGTGGCCAAGCCGGTGTGGACCACCCCAAGCTTCTCGCTGGCGGCAACCATCAGCATCGGCATTCCGCTGTTCGTGGTGGCCATGACCTCACAGAACATGCCCGGCGTGGCCGTCCTGCGTGCCGACGGCTACCAGGTACCGGCCTCGCCGCTGATTTCGGCCACTGGCTTTGCCTCGCTGCTGCTGGCGCCGTTCGGCTCGCACGGGGTCAACCTGGCGGCGATCAGCGCGGCGATCTGCACCGGGCCGCATGCCCATGAAGACCCGGGCAAACGCTACACCGCGGCGGTGTGGTGCGGGATTTTCTACGGCATTGCCGGGGTATTCGGGGCCACCTTGGCGGCACTGTTCGCGGCATTGCCGAAAGAACTGGTGCTGTCGATTGCGGCACTGGCGCTGTTTGGTTCGATCATGAACGGTTTGACCGTGGCCATGAACGAGGCGCGCGAGCGGGAGGCAGCAGTGATCACCTTTATGGTGACCGCTTCGGGGCTGACCTTGTTCTCGATTGGCTCAGCGTTCTGGGGGATTGTGGCGGGGGTGTTGGCTTTGGTGATTCTTAACCCGCGTAGGGGGTGAGGGTTGTTGTTGCCTGGGGTGGCCTATTCGCGGGTAAACCCGCTCCTACGACGGGAAATCACAAAACCCGCGAATGGGCCGCCCCTGGCAACGAGATTACAACCTGAAATGCCCCACCATGCCCTTCAAATCGGTGCCCAGCTGCGCCAGCTCGACACTGGACCGGGCATTGTCCTGCATCGCCAATGCCGCCTGGTCCGCACTGCCGCGAATCTGCGTGACACTGCGGCTGATCTCTTCCGCCACCGAACTCTGCTGCTCGGCGGCTGCGGCAATCTGCTGGTTCATCTGCTGAATCAATGACACCGCTGCGGCAATGCTGCCCAGCGCACTCTCGGTCTGCAGTGCATCGGCCACGGCCAGCCGCACCAGCTCGGTACTGCCGCGGATCTGCGCCACTGACTGTTGGGCATTGCCGCGCAGGCTGGCCACCAAGGTCTCGATCTGCTCGGTGGATTGCCGGGTACGCCGCGCCAGCGCGCGCACTTCATCGGCCACCACGGCAAAGCCGCGCCCCTGCTCGCCGGCGCGGGCAGCCTCGATGGCGGCATTCAGCGCCAGCAGGTTGGTTTGCTCGGCCACGCTCTTGATCACTTCCAGCACGTCACCGATGGTGTGGATTTCGGCACTGAGGCTGTCGATGCCGGCGCTGGCAGCTTCTGCCGCCGACGCCAGCTGCTCGATGCGCTGCATGCTCTGGCGCACCACCTGCTGGCCGGTGTCGACCTTCTCGTCCGCGGCCTGGGCCGCCTGCGCCGCCTCCTCGGCATTGCGCGCCACATCGTGCACGGTGGCAGTCATCTGCTGCATGGCGGTCGCCACCTGTTCGGTTTCCTCCTTCTGGCTGCCCACCTCGCGGTTGGTCTGCTCAGTCACCGTCGACAACGCCTGGGCGCTGCCGGCCAATTGTTCGATACCCTGCTGCAAGCCACTGACAATGCTCGAGAGCCCCGCCGCCATCTGCTGCATGGCCTGCATCAGTTGCCCCACCTCATCCCGGCGCGGCGCCTGGGCGTCGAAGCCCAGTTCACCCGCCGCAATGCGCTGGGCGCGGGCGATCACATGCTTCAACGGGCCGACCACAGCGCGGGTAATCAGCCAGGCCGCCAACACGCCGACAAGCAACGCCAGCGCCGTGGCCAGGCCGATGGCGATGGCATTGCGCTGCAGCTCGCCTTGCAGGGCCTGCTCCTGCCCAAGATAGGCTTGGTCGACACGCCCGGTAACCCGCTCGGCGCTGGCTTGCAACTGCGCCTTAAGCCCCTGCTCGCGGGCCAGCTGGTCGGTGTATTCGTTGAGTTTTTCCGAGAAACTGCCAATGTGCCCCGCCACTTCGCCCAACACACTCTGGTAACCGGCATCGCCAACCGCGCCTTGCAACTGGCTGACCAGGCCAGCGGCCTCCACCGCCTGGGCAATACGCTCCTGGCTCACACCCTCCTCGCCCTTGCGGCTTTTTTCCAGGCGTACCCGTGCTTCGTCCATGGCCTGCAGCATCAGCCGCGACACCTGGGCCACCTGCGCGGCTTGCTCAAGAAACTCGCCACCCTGCTGGCCCTGGGACTGCTTGAGGGTGTACACGCCGTCATCGGCTAGGCCGGCCTGCAGCACATCAAGGTTGTTGGACACGTTGGACACCGACCAGCTGGCCATGTCCAGCGCCAGCTCCTTGGCTTGCACGGCCTCGACAAAGGCTTCGAATGCCTGGCCATAGGCGGCGAGATCGGTTTGCGCCGCCGCCAACGCCGGCAGGCCCCGGGCGCGTTCGACCAAACCCTGCAGGCCGCCACGCAAAGCGTCGGCCTGCTGCATGTCGGAGCGCAGGGCAAACGCCTGCTCATGCTCGCGCAAGCGCAGCAAGTCGGTATTGAACTGGGCCAGCTGACGCAAGCTGTCGAAGCGCTGGCCAACGCTTTGCAACGCCACGACGCCGATAGCCGCCACCGCCAGCGTCAGCAGCAGCACCAAGGCAAAGCCCAGGCCAAGTTTGCGGGCCATGCCCAGGTTGGCCAGCACACCGTGCTTGCTCGTGCCCATCACCGATCCCCTTTCAGCCAGTGAGGTTATCCCGAAGGCTAAGGGTGGCAACGTTATCTGCCAATGAACAAGGGCCTGGCGTCAGAATAGTGTCAAATAGCTATGTCTTGTCGTTTTTGGCTGCAAAAGGGTCGCTTTCAGTGCCAGCTGTAAAAGATATCACTAGGCCATCAATGATAGCCCGTCCCTCAACCTGCGACGGCACCTGCCCATATTAAATCGACGCAAGTGAAACATTCATTTATTCCAATCCACACTTTATCGAACACTATTGACGCCATTAAATTTGCGCCAAAAGTGGGGTATTGAAATTTTTTTAAACACCCCTGCACACAATAAAAACGTCGCTATCGTGATCGGTAACTGGCCCGTTCTCCGGACCTGCAGTGCACCCTGGAGTTTGCAATGAAAACAGCCATGTTTACTGCTGTGGTCACCCCGTTGCTGCTGTTTACTGTGCCAACCGTTGGCTATGCCGAAACTTCCACCGCCCCGTTGTTCACCCTTGGCCTACAAGGGAGCTACACCCAACTGGAACTCAACGGCCGTAATAATGAAACCGAAGATATGCCCGAAGGTGGCTTATTCATCAACTTCGGCAACAAGATGACGGCCAGGCAAGGCCTTGTCTACCAGGCCGAGGCCAGTGGCATGTACTCGAAACAGCATGACCAGAAGCTCAAGGACGGCCAGGCCGACCTGGACCTGGGTTGGCGGTTGGCGCTGGCCGAACGGCATTCAGTCGACCTGCTGCTGGGCGCCGGTTACAAATGGAACCGGTTGGAACCCAATACCAGCCGCCATGATATCGACCTTACCAACCGCACGCCGTTCGCCAAACTGGCGGCGGGGTACAATTACCGCTTCAATAATGCCACCTTGCGTTTCGAAGCGGGCATACGCCAGGTTATCAATGGCGATTCGCAATTGAAAATACATGGCATCAGCAACGAAGAGGTTGATTTGAAAGATACCACCAACCCCTTTGCCGAACTTAGCGTGCTGTTCAACCAACACGGTACTGTGCCGGTATACGCTTCGCTTTACTTCAGCCGCTACAACTATGAACTGGACGGGCAGTTCCTGATGACCGACTCGGACGAACAAACCCGTGACGAGTATGGCCTGAAAATAGGCGTCAGCTTTTAGCCGGGTGACCGGCTGGCTGCCCGGCTTGCTCAGAACGGCCTGGGCACGACCCTCCTGTCCATGCGCGACATCGTAGGGTTTGGCCTGGTGGTCGCATTTGTCAGGGGCGGGCTTGCCCACGAAGCAGCCCGCACGGCATCCACTCAGATCGCCGTAGCCCCACCATCCACCGTCAGGCAATGCCCGGTGGTAAACGCCGCGCCGTCACTGCACAGGTACAGCACGGCGCTGGCGATTTCCTCGACCTTGCCAATGCGCCCTACCGGGTGCATGGCTGCGGCGAACTCGGCCTTGCGCGGGTCGGCCTGGTAGGCGCGGCGGAACATGTCGGTGTCGATCACGGCCGGGCACACGGCGTTCACGCGGATGCCCTTCTTGGCGTACTCGATGGCCGCCGATTTGGTCAGGCCGATAACCGCATGCTTGCTGGCGCTGTAGATGCTCATCTTCGGCGCTGCCCCAAGCCCCGCCACCGACGCGGTATTGACGATGGCCCCACCGCCTTGGGCCAGCAACAAGGGCAACTGATACTTCATGCACAACCACACGCCCTTCACGTTCACGCCCATGATGGCATCGAACTCCGCTTCGCTGCCTTCGGCCAGGCGGTGTTGCTCGATCTCGATCCCGGCGTTGTTGAAGGCGTAGTCCAGCCGGCCATATGCGGCAATCAGGCGCTCATGCAACTGGCGCACTTCGGCGTCGCGGGTCACGTCGCAGGCAATGAACAGCGCTTCGCCGCCCGCCGCGTGGATCTGCGCCACGGTGGCCTCGCCGCCGACCGGGTCGAGGTCGGCCACCACCACTTTCATGCCCTCGTGGGCGAACGCCAGGGCGGTTGCCCGGCCGATGCCGGCAGCCGCGCCGGTCACCAGGGCTACCTGGCCAGAAAAGGTCATGCTCATCGCGTGCTCCTGTGAGGGTTGGGGTGGGGTTCAGAGCATAGTCAGCCACCACTCGGCCGGGCAGCATCATCACAGCAACGGTTGGGCTACCATGCTTGTCAGTGATTTTAAGGAACCGTCTTCATCAACAAGGTAGATTGAACGCCTTACGCCCTCCACCGCCCACAAGGACCCGCCATGACCCAGACCAACCGCCGCTTCCTGCTTGCCAAACGCCCGGTCGGCGCCGTGCGCCGTGACGACTTCAGCTTCGAGACCGTACCCGCCGAACAACCCGGCGAAGGCCAGGTACTGGTGCGCAACCTGTACCTGTCGCTGGATCCGGCCATGCGTGGCTGGATGAACGAAGGCAAGTCCTACATCCCGCCCGTGGCCCTGGGCCAGGTAATGCGTGCGCTGGGCGTCGGTGAGGTGGTTGCCTCCAATCACCCCGGTTATCAGCCCGGCGACCACGTGAGCGGCGCCCTCGGTGTGCAGGACTACTTCACCGGCGAGCCCCAGGGCCTGCACAAGATCGACCCCAAGCTGGCCCCCCTGCCCCGTTACCTGTCAGCCTTGGGCATGACCGGCATGACCGCCTACTTTGCCCTGCTGGAGGTCGGCCAACCCAAAGCTGGCGATACCGTGGTCATTTCCGGCGCGGCCGGTGCGGTGGGCAGCATTGTCGGGCAGATTGCCAAGATCAAAGGCTGCCGCGTGGTCGGCATTGCCGGCGGTGCCGAGAAGTGCCAGTACCTGAAGGACGAGCTGGGCTTTGATGGCGTGATCGACTACAAGGCCGAAGACGTGCTGGCCGGCCTGAAGCGCGAATGCCCCAAAGGCGTGGACGTGTACTTCGACAACGTGGGCGGCGACATCCTCGATGCCGTGCTGACGCGCATCAACTTCAAGGCACGCATCGTGATTTGCGGCGCGATCAGCCAGTACAACAACAAAGAAGCGGTGAAAGGCCCGGCCAACTACCTGTCGCTGCTGGTGAACCGCGCGCGCATGGAAGGTTTTGTGGTGATGGATTACACCAAGGACTACGGCAAGGCCGCGCAGGAAATTGCCGGCTGGTTGGCCAGTGGTCAGGTGAAGAGCAAAGAGGATGTGGTGGAAGGGCTGGAAACCTTCCCGGAGACCTTGTTGAAGCTGTTCAGCGGGGAGAATTTTGGCAAGTTGGTGTTGAAGGTTTAAACGCCCCTGCACGGCACCGATGGCCCGGCACATGCCCTTGTAATCGGGTTCACCCGCGAAAGGGCCGGGCCTGCCGGCCAATTTCCACCGGCCGTCCATCGTTGCCGCCGCCACCGTATTCGCGGGTAAACCCGCTCCTACACGGATCGGGGGCGCAGCCACATCAGCGGTTCGACACAGGCATCGGTGGCCCGAAAGGGCCAGGCCTACCGGCCAATCTCCACCCGCCGTCCACCGTTGCCGGCACCACCGTATTCGCGGTGACACACATCGCTGGCTGGGCACAGCCCGTCGTAGGAGCGGGTTCACCCGCGAAAGGGCCAGCCCTGCCGACCAATCTCCACCCGCCGTCCACCGTTGCCCCCGCCCCCGTATTCGCGGGGGACACACATCGATGGCTCGGCACAGCCCGTCGTAGGAGCGGGTTCACCCGCGAAAGGGCCAGCCCTGCCGACCAATTTCCACCGGCCGTCCACCGTTGCCGCCGCCCCCGCATTCCCGGACACACACATCGAGGCTCGGCACAGCCCGTCGTAGGAGCGGGTTCACCCGCGAAAGGGCCAGCCCTGCCGGCCAATTTCCACCAGCCGTTCACCGTTGCCGCAGCTACCGTGTTCGCGGTGACACACATCGATAGCTCGACACAGCTCGTCGTAGGAGCGGGTTCACCCGCGAAAGGGCCAGGCCTGCCGGCCAATTACCACCGGCCGTCCACCGTTGCCCCCGCCCCCGTATTCGCGGTGACACACCTCCATGGCCCGGCACAGCCCGTCGTAGGAGCGGGTTCACCCGCGAAAGGGCTAGCCCTGCCGGCCAATTTCCACCGGCCGTTCACCGTTGCCGCCGCTACCATATTCGCGGGTAAACCCGCTCCTACACACGGATCGGGGGTGCAGCCACATCAGGGGTTCGACACAGGCATCGGTGGTTCGGCACAGGCCCTTGCTGGACAGCCGCAGGTTAATTACCCACGGATCTCCGCCACCACCGCTGCCAACGCTTGCGCAGGGTCTGCAGCCTGGCTGATCGGCCGGCCGATCACCAGGTAGTCCGAACCAGCATCCAGTGCCTGACGCGGGGTGAGGATACGGCGCTGGTCATCCTGCGCGCTGCCCGCCGGGCGAATGCCCGGGGTCACCAATTGCAACGAGGGGTGCGCCGCCTTCAGTGCCGGGGCCTCGAGCGCCGAGCACACCAAACCGTCCATACCCGCTTTTTCCGCCAGCGCCGCCAAACGCAGCACTTGCTCCTGGGGGTCGACATCCAGGCCAATGCCGGCCAGGTCTTCACGCTCCATGCTGGTCAGCACGGTCACGCCAATCAGCAACGGCTGCGGGCCGCTGCGCTTGGCCAGTTCTTCACGGCAGGCCGCCATCATGCGCAGGCCACCGGAGCAATGCACGTTGACCATCCACACGCCCATCTCGGCGGCAGCCTTTACCGCCATGGCGGTGGTGTTGGGAATGTCGTGGAACTTGAGGTCCAGGAACACTTCGAAGCCCTTGTCACACAGGGTTTCGACAATGCCCGAAGCGCTGCTGGTGAACAGCTCCTTGCCAACCTTCACCCGGCACAGCGCAGGGTCAAGCTGGTCAGCCAGCTTCAGGGCGGCCTCACGGGTAGGGAAATCCAGGGCGACGATCAGGGGCGTCTGGCAGGCGGACATGGGCAGGGTCTCTTGGCAAGTCGAAAACGGCGCGCATTGTAAACGAAGTGGCGCAGGCTTTGGGGCCCGCAGGTCACGGAATTGGCCCAACAAGGCCTGGCACCTATAATTGAACCAACGGAACGGGCAATTGCTCAAAATTCATGTAACCGTTGCCCACGGCCCGATCTAAGGAGAACGACAATGCCCTGGTATGCCTGGCTGATACTCATCATAGCCCTCGGCTCGATTGTCGGCGGGTTGATGCTGCTGCGCGACACGGCCAAGAAACTGCCGCTGACCGAAGAACAACTGCGCAAGGTACATGAGCGTAATGCCGAAGCGGATGCCAAGGACGCGCAGGACCGCTAAAGGCCGGGCCAGGGCATCACCCCGGCCCCTGCCCGCTTACTCCACCATCACCTTGTCCCGGTTGCGCTCCAGCAACGCATTGCCTATCCCCTTTATCTCCAGCAGCTCATCCACCGAAGCAAACGGCCCATTGGCCTCGCGGTAGGCCACGATAGCCTCCGCCTTGGCCTTGCCAATGCCGTTCAGCTCCTTTTGCAGGGTGAGTGCATCCGCCGTGTTCAAGTCCAGCCTTGGCGCCTGCTGTGCCTGGGCCTGGGCCACCACCGGCACCGGTTCGGGCACAGCCATGGTGCTGGCCGGGGCGGCGCTCAGGGAGAACGACAGACTGGCGAACAGCGGCAGCAGCAGGTACGACAGAACGTTATTGCGCATGGTCAACACTCCTTGGGTTGGTCATTTTCCAGCAACCGCTTTCCTTCGGCTGCGCAACCAACCCTAGCGGGTAACCCGGCCGCACAATACCCAAGCCCCCCGGCGAATGGTTACCGAATCGGTCAGCAAAACGCTCAACTTCGCCCACCCATCAACCGTGGCCGTTTACGCCCCGCTCGGCCCGGCCCTGAACGCACAAGGCCCTGGCCTTGTAGCTGTAGCCAAATCCCCGTTTGTCCGATACCCGCTGCCCACCATTGCCCGGCCATTCTCCTACAACGCCCGCCGAACAAGGCCCGCCCGGTAAACCGCCCTTCCCCAGTCGGTAAGCTTCCCCCCGGCAAACTGGCACGCCATTGCCCGCCTGCTAGATTGTTGAGCAATGGAAACCGGCCTGCTTCAAGGACCCGAGCAAGAGGATCACTGCCGTGCCCCTCAAGACCCTGACTGTTTTCGGTACCCGCCCAGAAGCCATCAAGATGGCCCCGTTAGCCCTGCAACTGGCCCAGGACAGCCGCTTCGAAGCCCGCGTGTGCGTCACCGGCCAGCACCGGCAAATGCTCGACCAGGTGCTGGAGCTGTTCGGCATCAGCCCCGATTACGACTTGAACATCATGAAAGCCGGCCAGGACCTGACCGGTGTGACCACTGCCATCTTGCAAGGCATCCGACCGGTGCTGGCCGCGTTCAAGCCCGACGTGGTGCTGGTGCACGGCGACACCGCCACCACCTTTGCCACCACTCTGGCGGCTTACTACCAGCAAATCCCCATTGCCCATGTAGAGGCCGGCCTGCGCACCAACAACCTGTATTCACCCTGGCCCGAAGAAGGCAACCGGCGCCTGACCGGGGCCCTTGCCGCGCTGCACTTCGCGCCCACCGCCACCTCGCGCGACAACCTGTTGCGCGAAGGCACCGACCCGGCGCACATCTTCACCACCGGCAACACCGTGATCGACGCCTTGCTGGAGGTGGAGCAAAAGCTGCAAAGCCCCGCGCTGAAGGCCCGTTTCGCCAGCCACTTCAGCTACCTGGCAGCCGAACGCCGGCTGTTGCTGGTCACCGGCCACCGGCGCGAGAACTTTGGTGGCGGCTTCGAGCGCATCTGCCAGGCCCTGGTGCAGATTGCGCGGCAATTCCCCGAGTTGGACGTGGTGTACCCGGTCCACCTCAACCCCAACGTGCGCGAGCCGGTCAACCGGCTGTTGGGGGATGTAAGCAACATCCACCTTGTCGAACCGCTGGATTACCTGCCGTTCGTTTACCTCATGACCCGGGCCTATGTGATTCTGACCGACTCGGGTGGCATTCAGGAGGAAGCGCCGGCCCTGGGCAAACCGGTGCTGGTGATGCGCGACACTACCGAGCGCCCGGAAGCCGTGGCGGCAGGTACGGTCAAGCTGGTGGGCACCGAAGTGGCATCGATTGTACGGGCGTTGAGTACCTTGCTGACCGATGAGGCGGCGTATCGCGAAATGAGCTTCGCCCATAACCCCTATGGCGATGGCAAGGCCTGCGCGCGCATACGCGAAGCCCTGGCCACCTGGACCAGCCCCCACCGCTCAATGTAGGAGCGGGTTCACCCGCGAATACGATATCCGCAGCCCCGCTAAACCCCCAGTAAAAACTGGCCAGCAGCCCCACCCCGACCTGAGCCCACCCCCGCTCGACGTAGGAGCGGGTTCACCCGCGAATACGATATCCGCAGCCCCGCTAAACCCCCAGTAAAAACTGGCCAGCAGCCCCACCCCGACCTGAGCCCACCCCCGCTCGGCGTAGGAGCGGGTTCACCCGCGAATACGGTAGCTGCAGCACCGCTGAACTCCCAGTAAAAACTGGCCAGCAGCCCCCCTTCCGCGTGTAAACCCGCCCCAACAACGGTCAACAATCACCGCGTAGATATTTGCCTTGGAATGCACATTCCGCACGTCAGACTTTCCTGAAACCCCGCCCCACCTCTTCAGCTCGGGCAACCAAGCGAACTATCCTACGCGCCAGTCAGAAGCAGCTGAATTGTCGGGGAAATGTCTCAGGGATAACGTCACCGGGTCGCCATGTTGGTGACCGGGTGTGAGAACCTGATGCGAGCTACCTGACTTGCCTGTCATGGCAGTCGTACGCGGGCAGACTTCGGTCTGGCCGAGCTTTGTAGCTCCCTCGGTTTCTCACCCCGTGTACGACTGCCGCCCTGGTCCGTGAGAAAGATCTGCGTGGCAGTTCCACCTATCAGGAGCAACTACCATGAAAAACAACAACCAATCCCCCCTCCTCACCGCAGGCATCGAAACCTTCCTCGAAGCCGGCAACCCCACCCTGGATCTGCTGCGCGTCCAACCCGGCATCCCCGTCGATGACGCCTATGAACACGTCTCCGTCCTGCTGGGCTACTGCAAGCACTTGGTACGCGAAGGTGACATGGAAGACGACCACAAGATGCTGGGCGCAGCGGATTACCTGCTGGCCACCGCAAAAGCCCTGATGAACGACATCGAGATTGCGAAAAACAGGCACCACTGAAGGGAATGACGCGAGACCAGGCGAGGCTATGCCTCGCTTGCAGTCAGAAGAAATGGGCTTCATCAGGCCAGACGTGGCGAGGGCGAACCACTGCATTGGCCAAGCCCCACACTCGGTGGGAGCGGGCGCGCCCGCGAACACCGGCACCGCCGGTGCCATCCACCCCATGCCTACAAGATCACAGCCCCCACCCGCCGCTCAAATCTCACTGCGCGGATAAACACTGATAAACGCCGAAATGGCAATTGCATCCCCATCATCCACCTTCACCCGCGGGCTCTGCCCCGAGCGTTTGATATCCGAGGCAAAATCAGCGGTCTTGAATGCCTGCTCAAGCTCGTCACCGCCCACCCCGGCATAAACGACCACCTGGGTACCGGTATTGTGCTTTTGCAGGGGCAGCTGCTTGATCTGAACCTGCACCCCCGCCTTGGTCAGCGCAACGGCGATTTCCTTGGCAAAGCGCACGGCTTCCTTGTCATCTTTGTGGATATTCAGCAACACCACCGGCGCCAGCGTCTTAGCCTTCAGCTCGCCCGCCAATGCCTTGAACGCATCATGCGCCTGCGGCGTCAGCGCTCTGGGCTTCAGGCTGGCCTCCAGCTTCAACCGCTCGGCCCTCTCGCGCTCCAGTTCGGCCCTGAGCGCATCGTTCTGCTCAATGAGTTGCTCGATCTCCAGCCTGGCCTGCACGTCCGACTCGTGGACGACAGTAACCGCCTGCGCCCCACGGGAAACGGGCACTTCGGCTTGCTGGTTTTTTACATCCGAGGTCATATGGGCAATGATCATCGCACTGGCGGCGATCAGCGCAGCGATTACCGCAGTGGCAGAGGCTATGGCATGGATAAGGCTGGCTGCGTCTGCTGAAATATCAGGCATAAACAACTTCTTGAAATTGAAGGTTTTCATCAGTTTCACGTTCAGAGAGACGGGCCAGATGGGTAACCTGTCTCGGGCACTGTTCAACCCTCCCATCGAGGGAGGCCGCGGCAGAGTGCCATAATTGCGAGGTTTAAGACAGCCTGAAAGCAATTGGAATTGTAGGGCCGGATGAGTCGATTCCGAGGGGATGGGTTGACTGCTGTCGGCCGAGATGGTGCATCGGCGATGATGCTTTGCGAGTTCCACCTGTATTGGCAGCAGTGCATTAGGCTTGGAGAGCATAGCCATTTCAGAAAAGTGAGCAGATTAGGACTTGCGTTAAGACTAGTGCGTTAACCTCATTAGACAGAGCAACTAAAAATGTGAACTGCGAGGCCTCACCAGGGTCTTAAACATTAACAAACTGCAACCCAATTAGCCGCAGTTGATATTTCAGGCTTCCGAAGCCCCAATGTGGAGATATTTATATGGCGACGCCTCTAAGGCTAATTATGGCCTGCACTGCAAATTTGATCGTCAGTTCAAGTGCCTCCGCGCAAGCACCTGTAGATAAGACGATCGTGATCGCTGCACACAAAAAAATGATCACAAGATTTAATGAGGAATTATCTAGGGAAACCCCTCCTGAATTCTCCATTCTAAAAACGTTAGACTTTAAATCAAAAAGCTATGAAGAGACGGTCGAACGGCTCAATGCTCGCTATACGTATCCACAAGGCTTTCAAATTGACGAAGAGCGCGGATTTCTTTACTTGCTTCGGTACTCCAACGGCAGACCTACTAGATGCGTAATTGAGAAATACCAGTGGAAAACGGGCGAGCTAATCATGACGTATATCATCCCGGAACCTCAACGATCAGTTTCAGAGGGTTTGGTAGTTATTAAAGAACTAGATGGCGACGTAGCCTACGTGCGATCTGGCAATACCTTGGCTCGCCTTCTACTCATCGACTCGCCATCAGGATTCGGCACCACAAAAACACTTGATTCTGTAGCCACTAATGTTGCGCAGAGTTTCTACCATAAGCACGATAAATGGTTTATCGAGAAGTTTAAGACTCCTGAGGACAGCTTGGGAGAGAGCCGAGGCCAGTATTCGATCCTAGACAAAAACTTCAACTCAATCAGGGATGTAACCTTTGCACCTGAGTACGCCGGCTACAGGAACTCTGACAAACTTGGTCTACCCAAGCACCAAGGATTCGCAGTCCTAAATAACGGATATGCAATGACAATGGGGGGATATTGGGACTCGCATTCCAACACCACTCCATATAACTACTTCGGAGTAAATTTTTTTGATGAGAATGGAAAAATTGTAAAATCTAAATATATGTCACCTGAAGCATTTACCTCTCAAATCGCGAGCATGGGAATTCATGCCGACTCTATCGAGAACGAAGGATTACAGGAACTAGAAGATGGAAAGGTGGTGACACTACAAGTTATACGCTCAAGTAGTGACCGAAGTGGGAAGTTGCTCTTCCTACTTCTTAATCCTTAGTGATAAAAGCGGCCACCCTCAAGAGAGTAGCCTACTTCAAGTTCAGTGACCACGGACTTGTATTCGCAGACCTCAACCGCGATGGCGGCCACGGAAATAGTCAATTAGCCCTTGGGTTGACCCATCTTCGGCACGCTCATCAAGACTGCCGATCAATCGCTGGTATACACCCTCTCCTAGCTCTTTACCCAATTCCACACCCCACTGATCGAAAGCGTTAATACCCCAAACCACGCTCTGTACGAATACCTTATGCTCGTACATCGCCACCAGTGCACCTAACCGCCGAGGGCTGATACGCTCGACCACTAGTGTATTACTAGGGCGATTGCCTGGGATAACCTTATGAGGGGCAATCTTTTCTATATCAGAGGCATTCAAGCCTTTTTCTCGCAACTCGGCCTCGGCTTCGCTGCGGCTTTTGCCTAGCATCAGCGCCTGGCTCTGAGAAAGACAGTTGGCGTACAACCATTGATGATGATCGGCCACAGGATTGAAGCTCACTACTGGGACGATGAAGTCAGCAGGAATCAGCTGAGTGCCCTGATGCAAGAGTTGATGGTAAGCGTGTTGCCCATTGCAACCCACCCCCCCCCAGATGACCGGCCCGGTATCAACCTTGACCGCCGTACCATCTTGCAAAACACTCTTGCCATTAGACTCCATATCGAGTTGCTGCAAGTGCTTAGTGATATTCCGCAGATAATGGTCATAGGGTAGAATCGCATGACTATGGGCGCCCCAGAAGTTCCCATACCACACGCCCAGCAAAGCGAGTAATACAGGTATATTTTTGTTGAAATCCGCAGTTTGGAAATGTTGGTCCATAGCGTGGGCACCAGACAACAGTTCCTTGAAATTAGCAGTACCGATTGCCAAGGCAATTGGTAGTCCAATTGCGGACCACAGTGAGTATCGCCCGCCCACCCAATCCCACATGGGGAAAATATTTTCCTCGCGAATACCAAAAGCTACTGCAGCCGCCTTGTTGCTCGAAACTGCTATAAAGTGGCGATAAAGATCAACCTCTGTCCCCCCCTGCGCTAGGTACCAGGTACGAGCAGCGACAGCATTCTTTAGCGTTTCGAGCGTATTGAACGACTTCGAGGAAACGATAAACAAGGTGGTCTCGGCGCGGAGATTGGCAGAAAGCTCGTGGAACTCGCTACCGTCGATATTTGCCAGATAATGGCAGCGCACGCCGCGCTGTGCGTAGGGCAACAAGGCTTCGGAAACAAGCTCGGGCCCAAGGAAGGAACCACCAATCCCAATATTGACCACGTCAGTAATTGGTTTTTCGCTATATCCACGCCATAGGCCATTGTGTATACGGCCCACCAATTCGGTAATCTGGTTAAGTGCCTTATGTACTTCTAGGATGATGTCCGCACCGTTAACGAACAGCTTGTCAGCTACAGGTCGTCGCAGCGCAGTATGTAGTACAGGACGGCCTTCGGAAGCGTTAATGATCTCGCCGCTGAATAGCGAGTGGATCGCATCCTGAAGGCCGACCTCACTGGCGAGGTTGACCAGTAAATTAAGGGTCTGTTCTGTAATCAGGTTCTTCGAGTAGTCGAGGAAGAGTCCGCAGCTGCTAAGGGAAAACCGATCGAAACGCTTGGCATCGATGGCGAAAGCTTCACGCATGCTGAACCCTTGCATCGCGTCGCGGTGTTGCTGAAGCGCCTTCCAGGTTGGCAGAGCAGTGACATCGTGTGGTGTGCGGTAAAACGCCATTGCAGATTGATCCTTGATGCTTGGTGATGCTTGTACCCGTCAGTCATTGCCAAGTACAGATTCGGCGCCATTATAGGCGTTGAGAACGCTTGTGAAAGGGGAAAGCCCACAACGGTAGCTTTTCAGGGCGAGGAATGCCTGTTTTTCGATAACGGAAGCCCTCTGATCAGAATTGAGCCGCTCAGACTTGCTATGAATCGCCTACCTCTGTTAACCCTGATCAACCTGGCAAAAAATTGTAGAATCGGACCAATCACCGGTAGCAGGCGGATGTTGACTGCCCTCCCCTAACCCCGCCCTATGGACTCCTCTCATTGAGGGATTGAGTAAAAAATGATCAAAATCACCCCCAAAATCGAATGCTCGAACTCGGCTCCTTTTGTACTGTTCGGTGGGATTAACGTTCTCGAATCCGAAGATCTTGCCCTGACTGCATGCGCAGAATATGTCCGGGTCACAGAAAAGCTCGGCATCCCTTATGTATTCAAGGCCAGTTTTGACAAAGCAAACCGCTCCTCTATCCATTCCTTCCGCGGTCCTGGGATGGAAGAAGGATTGCGCATCTTTGAAAAAGTGAAGACTGAGTTTGGAGTACCAATCATCACTGATATCCACGAGATTTACCAAGCAGCGCCGGTTGCTGAAGTGGTTGATGTGCTGCAGCTCCCGGCTTTCCTTGCGCGACAGACCGATCTTGTCGTCGCACTGGCCAAGACTGGCAAACCTGTCAATATCAAGAAACCACAGTTCCTTAGCCCTTCCCAGATGCAAAACATCGTGCACAAATTCAGAGAGGCTGGTAACGATCAACTAATCCTGTGCGATCGTGGCTCTTGCATGGGTTACGACAATTTGGTTGTAGACATGCTTGGCTTCGGTGTTATGAAGCGCACATGCGATGATTTGCCTATTATTTTTGACGTAACTCACGCATTACAGAATCGAGACCCCTCGGGCGCAGCATCTGGAGGCCGACGTGAGCAAGTCGTTGATTTGGCACGTGCAGGGATGAGCGTAGGCTTAGCTGGCCTATTTTTAGAAGCGCACCCAAATCCTGATCAAGCTAAATGTGACGGCCCCAGCGCCCTGCCACTCGATAAACTAGAGCCGTTCCTGCTACAAATAAAAGCGCTAGACAATTTGATCAAGTCCTTCCCAAAATTAACCATTTCCTAGCCCTAGGGATCCGGCCGTTAGAACAACTCAGGATAACCGCATATTTGTCGACTATGATAGGTATGCGGAAATCCGGCCACCGCCGCACCTCACAACCACCAAAACGCCAAGCAGCGCACGTATACCAGTCATACTGCACCGCAAAAAACTAAGCGTATCTGCTAATCACTGCAAATGTTTTCAGTGAAACTCTAAGCAACGACAACCTTTCACCGACAGCGCACCAAAATCAAAACCACCAACCCTCACCTCATCCGCACAATTACAATTCTATATTTACCCGCTACAAGTTTATAAGGTGGCCATTAGCGTAAATTGACGATACGCCGTTTAAGGTCAGCTTTCGCTAGATTCGGAGATGAGGCGACCCCTACTGAAACCAACCAAAAAGCCGACCTACGGAGCTTGCAGGCCGCCGAGAAGCATGGCATGGAGACCCAATTCGACGCTTTCGATAACTATGCTGAAACGCCAAGATAACAATTTTCTTGACGCTTCCGCCTCACCGAATTACCCTCCCGCCCTCACAGAAATGGAAGTCTCCGGGACATTCCCAGGCGAACCGCTAACGGAATCGGGCCTTTCCTGAAGATGAATCCAGCGTGCCTTGGCGCGCTGCTTTGCTTTGCGGTAGCCAACTTGAAGCCTCGTTCGTCACTACAGATACAGAAATCAGTGATCTTCGCCCTCGTGTTGCGGGAGGCTCGCGCACGTATCGGCGACCGCCGCCTGGGTGCAGTCTGGATTCTCATTGAGCCGATTTGCCACCTACTAATATTTTCGCTGCTCTATAGCCAGATCCGAGGTCGTACTATTTCCGGGGTTGAATACCCGGTTTTCGTGCTAGTAGGCATGGCTCCGTTTTTACTGTACCGCAATACTGCGCTGCGCTTGATGGACAGCTTGAGAGAAAACCGCTCGCTATTCGGATACAAGCAGATTAAACCGTTAGATACCTATGTGGCCCGCGTCTTGGTCGAAGCCTGTATTAGCGGCCTTGTCTATGCCTTGATTGTCTTTGGCTTCGCTTGGTGGGGCTTTGATATGTCAGTTCAAAACCCTCTCATGTGGTTCGCCACTTTAGCACTTGGGCTACTTTTTGCATTTAGCCTCGGCATGCTATTGGCCTTGATCACGCACGCCTTGCCAAGTTTAAAGCTCATCATTCGGATGATATTTTTCCCTCTCTATTTCATTTCAGGCGTGCTTATACCTGCTGCGTATCTTCCGCATGCGCTGATGCCTATCTTACTTCTCAACCCATTCCTCCATCTCACAGAGCTGATTCGAGGAGAGGTATTACCTCATTACGCAATGGTAGATGGCATCTCGATAGGTTATGTCATCGGCTTCACTATAGTTCTCCTGTTCATTGCGATGGGTAGCTACAGGGCGAGAAGGCTGCACCTGATTTCCACAAAAAATGGATGAGATCCGGTTACCGTGTTTGAACTTAGAAACGTCACTAAGTCGTACCTGACTCCGAAGGGTCGTCGTTATATCTTTCGGAATCTGTCGCTCTCGATTCCTCCCGGGAAGAATATCGGGTTGATCGGGCGTAACGGCGCAGGCAAATCCACACTCATGCGATTACTAGGTGGCGCGGATGTTCCGGATTCGGGCACGATCGTCACCGATCGTAGTATCTCGTGGCCTGTAGGCTTGACCGGTGGCTTTCAAGGAAGCATGTCCGGCAGAGACAACATAAAGTTCGTCTGCCGGGTCTATGGTGCTGAAGGCGAAGCAATGCGCGAGAAAATCCGCTACGTTCAAGAGTTTGCGGAAATAGGTAGTTGGCTGGATGAGCCCATCAAGACATATTCCTCAGGAATGCGTTCAAGGGTAGCTTTCGGTTTAAGTATGGCGTTCGACTTCGATTACTATTTGATCGACGAAGTCATGTCTGTCGGTGACGCTCAATTTAAACGCAAATGCGCGAGAGTCTTCCGCGAAAAGCTAAAAAAATCAAACGTCGTATTAGTTTCGCACTCTATGCCGGAAATCAAAAAACTCTGTGACATTGTACTTCTTGTAAAAGACGGTGAAATTCAAATTTTTGATGATGTAACTGAAGGCATCAGAGCGTATAGCGCGTAAATGACTTTTTATCTTAAGCGACCCTGTTTCAATCAAGGATGCAGCAAATTATGAGCAGTAAGGGTAAATTTAAGGGCTGGGGTTTAGCCATTGCCATGGTCGCCCTGCCGATGGCTCTGGCAATCATCTACTACGCCGCGTTCGCAGTGGACCGTTTTGTCAGCTCGTCCCAGGTTGTAGTCCGTCAAGACGGCAACAACCAAGCCGCCCAAGTTCCTGGCCTTGCAACGTTGCTGACCGGAACCAACCCAGCCTCGCGAGAAGAAACCCTTTACTTGCGCGAGTACATCACGTCAATGGACATGATGCTGCTCCTCGAAGATCGAGTTCATTGGATCGAACAGTACGCTGCCCAACGCAGCGACGTTTTCTTCTGGCTGGACAAGGACGCAGAACGCGAAGACTTGCTCAGCTACTATCAAAGGATGGTTTCAGCGCATTACGATGAAACCACCGGTCTACTCCGCGTTGAAGTTCAGGCATTTACTCCGGATCTTTCTGAGAAAATGCTGCGGACCATTTTGCAAGCCAGCGAGCACTTTGTAAACGAAGTAAGCCACAATATTGCACGCGAGCAAATGAAGTTTGCCCAAAGTGAACTTGAAACAGCTCGAATCAATTACGCCAAGCGCAAAACTGAGCTTTTGACCTTCCAGAATGTAAATAAGGTGCTCGACGGCGGTAACTCAGCGCAAAGCCGCGCCACGATCATTGCCGACCTGGAAAGTCAATACACTAAAGAACAAGCACTGCTTATAGAAATGAGCTTCAAGCTTCGCGCTGACGCACCTCAGATCCGCCAGCAGCGCCAAAAAGTGGAAGCCATCACACAGCAACTAGCGAAGGAAAAGCGCCTCCTTGTTTCTTCCCCTCAGGGCTCTCAGCTGAACGTAGTAGCCTCTCGCTTCCAGCAATTGACCCTAGATGCAGGCATTGCTGAAGAGAGCTACAAGACCGCTGTTGCCGCTGTGGACAATGCTCGTATTGAGGCAAGCAAAAAAATTCGCACGCTGGTCACAGTAGTGAGCCCCAATACACCGCAGCTCGCCCTGTACCCAGAACGTTGGTACAACTTGGCAACAATTTTGCTTGGTCTTTTGATGCTTTACGGCATTACCCGCTTCATTTTGGCTTCGATCGAGGATCATCGTGATTAAATCCCTGTCTGTCTCTCACGCCTTAAAACTGAAGGTGGCAGCACTGGCGTTGGCATCGTTGAGCCTTGCTGGCTGCGGCGGAACGCTTTCTGGCGCCGGTCCCTACAAAGGTGCAATCGAGAGCAAAACTGATGCGTATAATTTGGTCGATATCAACGCACAGACTATTGCTCCGTATATGCGAGGCGCCCCGGCCCCAGCGCTGGCAACCGTGACCAAGCCCTTGTCGCCCGAAGTTCGCTTGATGCCTGGGGATACACTTAACGTACTCATTGCCGATACGGCGCCTGAAGGATCGGCCTTGTTTGCCCCCTTGGCCACGGGCGGAACGCAGCTGAAATCGCGCATTGATGCACAGGGGATGATGTCCCTGCCCTACGTGGGGCGACAGTACGTAGCCGGCATGACGCTTAATCAGGTTGAAAATCTCATTCGTCGTCAACTGAAGGGGATAACGACTGACGTGCAGACGCATGTGGAGTTGGTAGGCGACCTATCTGGGTCGGTTCTGGTCGCTGGCGCGGTCAAAACACCCGGTCGATTCAGTACCTTGCAGGGCCCGCTCACACTTCTAGATGCAGTCAACCAAGCCGGTGGGCCAGTTCTTGAACCTCATCTCGTTACTGTGACAGTACGTAACGGCAGCCAGGTCCAAGAGTTTAATTATGATGAGATCTTGGCGGGCAATAATATGGTATTGCGCCCCAACTCAGAAGTCATTCTTGAGAGAGCCCGGCAGCGCTTTGTCGCGATGGGCGCTGTAGCTTCACCAGGCCTGAAAGATTTGCCGGATCGCAACACCAGCTTATTGGATGCCCTTGGTACAGTCGGCGGCTTGCGCGAGGGAAGCGCCAACGCAGAAGGCGTTTTCATTTTCCGAATGGAGTCCGCAAAATCCAAACCTACTGTACTACGACTCAATATGCGTGATCCGGCAGCAATCTTCTATGCTCGCCAAATGATCGTAAAGCCAGATGACACTATCTATGTAACCAATGCAGCGGTCTATGAGTGGCAAAAGGTCATTTCCCCCATTGTTCAAACAATGGTTCTGGGCCGCGCGACCGGGGTTAATTAACAGTATTAGTAAGGCGCGCCCCATATTAGGCGCGCCACTCCGAGCGGTCTACCCTCAGGTGCTAGCTGCCAGTGAGTGTAACCTTTCGATCAGACGGACCTGAATGAATGGCAATCCCACGATGAATGACATTTCAATTATCGTACCTCTGGACTTATCACAGCGCCCGCTGGATATCTTGCGGAAAGCCATGAGGATGTCTGAGGCCGCCGAGCGCAATCGAGTAGCGCTAATCTTTGCTTTAAACGACCAAAACAGCGCATACGATCGACGGCTTAAAAACGCAAGTAAAGACTTCAAGCACGTCACGCTCATAGCTGACAAGCACTATGCAGGAGCAGTCAATCCAGCACTGCTACGAAACAGGGCTTATGATGCAGTGGATACCAAATTCCTTGCATTACTGGATGTCGATATTTGGCCCGACTTCTCTCCATTAGAAAAATATAAATGCATGATAGAAGACGGATCTGCTCCTTTCTATTTTCTACCTTGCATGTACCTTACTGCAAAGGGCTCAAAAGATCTGTGCCGAGGGAAAACAACACCAGCCCTGCTGAAAGATAAGTACTTTTCTTTCTCCAGGAAAGAATTTTTGCATCTCGCAAATCCTTCCTCGGTTACTATTATGAAGAGTGAAGATTATCTAAAAGTTGGAAAATTCAACGAATCCTACAATGGCCATGGATTTGAAGATTTTGACTTCATGATGCGTTTAGCCAAACACCATAGAAAGCTTCGTCCCTGCAAAGAAATGATGCTCAACAAAAGCGCACGCTCTCCTCTATTCACTTCTGGGTTCCGTCGCGCACTTGGGCGCCTCTCCCTTGACGCCTTAATTAACAAAGATTTTGTTTTCCATCTATACCATGAGCGCCCAAGCGTGATAGCGCACAAGGAAAAACGGGAGGAAAACTTCTCTCGCTTTGTTAACACGCACGACATGGACTGGGGGCAAGAGACTTCCAAAAGCCTACTTGAAGAATTTATCGAAGCCTGTCGCTTATCCGAACGCAGTGTAGATGAATATTCAGCCTTGTTCGAAAATAAGCCAGGCCATATTGACAGATTCGATACATTCAAACGCCGCTTGAGATTTTTGCTAAATGAATAGTAAGCCCGTAAAGTACAAAAAACTTCGAAAATTTTTTCGCGATCCGAATATGTTTTTCTATGACATGTTCCGCAAACGCGTATTCAAAGGTGCTCCTCCGGCAGCAATCAAAAACACGGAGGCCAGCCCGCAGACTGCTGTACGCAGCGTTGATCTCTTAGAGGTAAATCGACTCGGCCTACCTGAATACATCAGAAAGTACCTAAACGCTGGTATTGGAGCAGAGGACGGCGTTGACCCAAACAGCCTAGTGCTGTGGAGCGGCTATCTCAATGGGTTGATCAGCTTCATTGCAGGCCTTCGAGAGTCAACTCCTACAAACGTTACTATTTACACCCTTGGAGGTGGCTATAGCGTCGCCGCCAAAGTGAACGAGCGTTTTGACGCAAAAGCGGTAAGCAGCGCACTCGCTCAGCGACCTGATTTTGTCGTCGAACTTTGCAATATTCTTGGTGAAACTCACGTTCTTCATTTCTATCTTTATGATCTAGCTCCAACAGGCGAAGCAACGATGCGCTCTGGTCGCGCCTGGCAGCGCCGTTTCCCAATTGATCGTTTTGACGAAATATACGCTCCCAAAACCAAGCGTGAAGATTATCAAGCAATTGATGCGGTCTATACATGGGTCAACCATGCTGATATAGGCTGGCAGAAACTGTGGACAGAAACCTTCCCTGAGGAAGGTTTCGATCCAGATCGTTACACTAATAACGATGAGCTTCGCTATTCATTACGCTCTCTGAATAAATATGCCCCTTGGCTGAACAAAATTTATATAGTTTCAAACTGCCAAAGGCCAGAATGGCTGCGCGACGATAAAAAAGTGGTATGGGTAAGTCATGAAGCTATTTTCCCAGATACCAGTGTACTTCCAACATTTAACTCTCATGCCATCGAAGCCTGCTTGCACAAAATCCCCGGACTTAGTGAGAACTTCATATATCTGAATGACGATTTTGTACTAGGCCACCCTTGCCTACCTTCTGATTTCTTTGATGAGATCGGGCGATCACTCGCCTATTTCGAGCCCTACGGTATGGCAGATGATGAGATCACCGAGGAAACTCCTGACTACTTAGTGGCAGCAAGCAACTCTCGGAAACTGCTGCGAAAGCTGTTCCCAAGCTATCAAGCGAAGAACCTACACCGGCACGTTCCCTATTGCTTAAAGAAATCTATTTTGGAAAAAATCGAGCAACACTACTCAGATGCATTTTCAACCACGCGAGCAGCCAAACGCCGCAGCCTGGAAGATATCAATCTGACTTCTTTCCTTTATCACCATTTTGCTTATGCTTCTGGCCTTGCGGTGAAAGCCGATGCTCCTGGCATTATCATCCGACCCACGAACATTGAAAAAGTTGTGAATAAAGAGCGATTCAAATATAAACTCATATGCTTCAATGATGGCAACGGAAGCGCCGAAGATACAACTTATAAAAATCAAACTCAGAACTTCTTCAATCACCGTTTGTTCCAAAGTGCACCATGGGAACGCCATAGCCAGATGGCCAACCTAAACTAGCACGCAAGTAAATACAAACGAGGAGCCAATCCTATGATTGAGAAACTATTTAAATCAATTTTCCCCGCAATAAGTATCGACAAAATGGTTGGGGAAGATACACGTGCACTTAGCCTTAAAAAGATCCCTCTCTCAGAGCTTGCCGCAAAAAAAATATTGCCCGAGCTATTTGATGAGACCTGCATTCTCTACACTACTGAAAAAATTTTCAACGATATCCTGCAACGTAAAAAAAACGTTGAAATTAAATTTCTTGGTAAAAAAACCGTCTCACACTGCAAACTCGTGATTCTCAGCGACTCAGCTCAAATTAGAATCATGTTCCGCCAGAGCCATGCAAAAGTGTTCATCGGTGCAAATTGCGAAGGGAAATTCGACATACGGCTAAACAATTTAAAGCCTGAGATTTGCGTAGGTGAAGCTGTGACCTCAAGAGGTATCCATATCGCTGTGCATGGCAACGGCATTAGCATTGGTAAGCAATGTTTGATTGGTGAGGACGTAGTCATTCAAGGCCATGACGCTCACGGAATTGTAGATATCGAGACAATGGAGTTGATCAACTCCGATGATTCACACACAATTGTTGAGCCTCGGGTGTGGCTTGGCAAACGTGTTATAGTTTTACCGGGAAACAGAATAAGTGAAGGCTCCATTATAGGAGCGGCTTCAGTGGTTACCAAGGATATCCCAGCCTGCTCTCTTGCGGTTGGCATACCTGCCAAAGTAATAAAGAACGGAGTAACTTGGTCTCGTTCACGCTACAAAGTTGATGAAGAGTGCAAAGAATTCGTCAGAAGCCTCTGAACGCCACAGACCATCTCACTCAAAACAATTTGACTCATAATCAGGAAGATCACATGAGCACTCGTGCTAAAACTGTAATTACCTATGGTACCTTTGACTTGTTTCACGTCGGCCATGTGCGCCTCCTGCAGCGCGCAAGATCACTGGGTGACCGCCTTATCGTTGCCGTCTCCGAAGACAGCTTCAACGAAGGCAAAGGTAAGAAATCGTACTCGAGCTATGCGGATCGAAGCCAACTTGTTGCTGCGTGCCGTCATGTCGACCTAGTCATCCCTGAACTCAACTGGGAACAGAAGCGTCAAGACATTATCACTCACAATGTTGACATTTTTGTGATGGGGGACGACTGGGAAGGTAAATTCGATTTCTTAAGCGACATATGTGAAGTCGTATATCTGCCACGCACACCAGATATTTCCAGTAGTCTGATCAAATCTCATTTAAAAACCCCAGCTACGACAGCAGTCGCCTGAGGTTAAATAAAATGAGTGACGCCAAACAGGTTCATTACACCTACGTAGCCAGCGAAAACCTTCGTCTATTGGAACAGGAATTCGCGGCTGGCATCAACTCTCATTTGCTAGGTTGGGAAGCGACTGAGGCCCCTGTTTCTACTCGGCCAGGGGCCGTCAATGTTACGTTCTTCATCTACCGGCGAGCTCACGTCATGATGTCGCATGGCGTAGCTGATAAGAACTATCTGACCCGCAGAGACCCTCAACGGGGTTTTGAGATAAATAAATATCGCTCGGTATGTGTGCCTGGGGACTGGTTAAAGCATAAGTTACTAAACACCAAAGGTGTAGAGCTAACGGCCAACCAGATCAAGGTCGTTGGCTGGCCAAGAATTGACTCCCTAGTTCAGGCTCAGAAAAAGAAACTAGCAGAGCTAACACTTGCAGATCGCTTGAGAAAAATGTCTCCTTTCCGCAAGATCAAAGTACTTTGGGCTCCCACCCATAATGCAGAAAGCAAAGTCGGACCAATCTCAAGTTATCCTGGAATGATCCCTTATGAAGAAAAACTACGAGAACTGTTTGATTACGACTGCTCTCTGCATCCCAATTTGCGCGAATCAAAAAAACCAACATTTGAAAAATTAATCGAGGCGGATGTCGTCATTGCGGATCGAGGCACTCTCGTCTATGAAGCTTGGGCGCTAGGTAAACCGGTGATATTCCCCTCCTGGCTGATTGGCGAGGGCAATCTTTACGATAACTTGGGGTCGGCCGAAAGCCACATTTATCATCAGAGACTGGGTCTACACGCCGACAGCTTTGAAGAAATGGTAGATATGATTCGAACAGTAAAGCAGCCTGATTTGCAAACATTGCAATTCATGGAGTCATATCTCCCACGTCGTACCCTAGGCAAGTCTTACGAGCTTATTGCAAACGCAATCAATGAAGTCTGGGACTCAGGTAATTTACGCTTAGCCAAAAAAGTATCTAAACCCATTCAAACTTAAGACCCATTATATCTACACTGCTTAAAAAGTGCTGCGACAGGGCCTGTAAACGCAACAGGCCCAGAGCCATCCAATAGATAAGGAGCGCCCAATGTTTTCGTAAACCTAGAATTTTTCAGACGCCCCATGCATCCAATGCTAAGTTAAGAATGTATATTACAAATCTTATCGCAACGCCATAGCCATGGATAGTTGCCCCCCATAAATCAGGAATCCTAAGCCCTGAGTCTAAAAATCCGGAGGTTCGATGATAGTAACCCAGGAGCAGGCGCATCAACTGTGGACGAGTCGAGTACTTTTCCGCTTGAACTCCCCGAGACCTACCCAGCATAAATACGGCTGGTTACAGCTAGGTATAGACATTCCAATACACAAGACCGTTAGAATTGAAAGCCACTCCGCCTTATACAAGGGACCTTACAAAGGCTGCGTAGGCGGAGGAAAATACTCTGGTTTGTGTTCAATTGGCGCCCTCTCCTATTCTTACTCAGCACTACCAGAGCCCATGAAAGTTGGAAGATACTGTTCCATATCAACAGGCTTGGTGATTCTCGACTCTCACCACCCCATGGATCTCGTTACAACATCAATAATTACGTTCCGACCCGGCAATGACCTAGTACGTGATTTCACTTCCGCAGAGCAGACCAATCAATACAATTGGCACAAGTTTGACAGGAAGAATTACCCAATTATTGGGAATGACGTTTGGATAGGAAGAGATGTAACGCTGCGCATGGGGATAACTATCGGGAACGGTGCAGTAGTCGCAGCGGGTAGCCTCGTGACAAAGGACGTTCCCCCCTACGCAGTAGTTGGTGGAAATCCAGCAAAAATCCTGAAATATCGCTTCTCGGAAAGCCTTATAAAAAAGCTGTCGAGTCTTAACTGGTGGAACTATGATCCACGTCGAATCTGCGAAATCGGGTTTAGCGACCCAGAGGTTTTTTGCACAAAGCTAACGGAAACCATTAAGGCTGGTGAAATCGATATCTTTTCACCCAAGGTGTTCGAATTCCTTAGCGATATTTAACACGCTTCAAAGAAAATCAAAACACTATCAGAATGAATAAAATAGGCTGAGGAAATGAATACCTCAGCCTATTAAATAGCGCCAGAGTTAACTGGCGCTCACACTATTTCGCAGCCATAGAAAAGTCGTTATATGCAGTAGCGTTATACTCACGCGCATCAAATTTCCGCGGGGTAAATGTACCATTAATAATTTCTTTTACTCCTTCTGCCAGACCTTCCGCGGAAAGTTCAGTAAGAATTCCTAAGCCATTTGCCAGGACATCATCTGGCCCAGGAATATTGGTTGATACGCAAGGTACATTCAGAGTCATAGCTTCAAGAAGCACAATACCTTGCCCCTCATAGTCCGAAGAAAGTACGTGGCACTGTGAAGCCTTAACAAACGGGAACGGATTTCGCTTAACTCCAAGCAAAATAACTCTATCCCTCAGGCCCAGCTCCTTAATAAGGTTTTCTAACTGCGCGTAAAGTGGCCCAGTACCCAAAATATAAACCGCAATATCGTGCCCCTGATCGACCAGCACTTTAGCCATTTCAATAAGTCGAACCTGGTTTTTTTCAGGCCACATACGAGCAACGTTTACAATTTTGAATCGACTATCTGATCTCAGCGCACTGAGCCCCTCATCATCAAGATCGATATCTGCATCATTAATAATCCGATTGACATCAAGCCCATTTCGCACCAAATGAAACTTATCAACAATCTCAGGATTAATCGCTCTGAAACTTTCTTTATTAATCTCCATTGAGCTTCCGGACACATTCAGGAATGCATCATACTTTTCATAGAACTTGAAGACCTTTCTCAAGTTCGGCAAGCGTTTCTCTGACTCTTCCAGCATATCATTATGAAGGTAGATAAGATGACGATTCGCAGGTAAAGCAGCCATGAAGCCAGCCCAGAACGGATGATACCCCTGATGCTCAACGCTGAAATCGGCTTCCAGAGGGCCCAAAACACGATAGCACTCTTGTCGGCATGCAATCTCATACACCTCCTGCATATCCGGAGAATAGAAGAGGCCCTCTGAGTTAAACTTATCGGAAACCCATTGCTGCTCTAGGCTCATTGAGGTCCGGCCGCTTCTGAAAATGACGTTTGCAACTTCTTCTAGCTTGCGGATCGCATCGAACCCTGCTTCTTCCTTACGCAACTCCACGGAGTCCAGCAAGACGACCACTTCATTGCCTTGCGCTGCCAAGTTTTGTACCAAAGAAATTGCTGATGTAGCAACGCCGTTGATAGTGCCTAACGCAGATCGTACTACAACTGGCTTTTTATCGTGCCGTCTAACACAATGATCACTACCGTGATTAAAGAAGAACTCAACTACACGTTGTGTAGATCTCCCATCTTCAACCCCACAGAAGTTTTCATGGAACTCTCTGTAAGCATCATTAACATATAGACCAGGATCGCCGAGAGCGCTATGAATCAAAGCACTCAACTCTTCAGTGGTTTCACACTGAGGCCATGGAAGTTGATCCCGCTCAAAGTACAAGCCCCGCTCATCTTTGTATTCATCCCAATCAGGAATGAAGTGAAGCACTGGACGCTTGAGCGTCATATAATCGATGATGATTGAAGAGTAATCTGAAATTAAAACATCTGCCACTGGCAACAATGCATTTGTATCAATGGACTGCGGCGCCAACTTAACAGGCAAGTTCAACTCAACAAGTTGCTTCTCTACCAAATGATGGCCACGGAACAATAAAACATAATCATTCGATATAATACTTTTAAGCTGCTCAATCAGATACTCTGCTTCCAACTGCGGTGAGTTCCAGCTACCCCGATAGGTTGGTGCAAACAAAACAACTGGCTTTCTTCCGGTGATGCCCAAAGAAATTCGGATTTCATCGACTTTATCATGATCGATATTAAATAGCTGGTCATTACGCGGATAACCGCTGATTAACTGTGCCCCTTTTAAAATTCGATCAATGCTGTGACCTTCAACTTGTGTCTGACGAGTATGCTCGTTAGGGAAAATTAAATGCGTAGCATGCAAGAAGTTCCGAGCAGTGTTAGCACGGGTATACGGTGGCGTATTCATCGCTCGTCCAAGCGTTTTCAACGGCGTACCATGCCAGGTATTTAGGTATTGCTGACCAGCCTTTCTAACAAAGTACTCTGCAAAAGTACCATTGCAAATTAGATATTTGCAGGTCGAAATCAAACGCAGGTAGAGTGCGCTCCCTCGCTTTACAAAGAAGACATTCCTTAAACCTTTATATTTTTGATCTACGCCCGCAATATCGTTCACTACCCAGAAGTGGTTACGGTCTGCGTACTTTCCATCGGCAATCAGATAATCGAAAATTGCCAGTGGGTTGCACGCCATTGAAGATCCGTTGTGAACCTCATAGAGTATGGCATCCTCCATGAGCGGTAGAAGATCTACGTATTCTCTGTAGGTGGCGTGGAAGTTAAGCGCATGGTCAGTCAGGAATTTGTCTTCATACGCACCGTGGGGACGCTGAATAATTTTATACGCCTGGAATGCTGCACAAGCCCTCTCCCCTTCTCCAGCCAGCGCCCAAAGTTTGCCCAGCTCATAATACATCTCCGGATTATGCTCATTGGTACGCCAGATGGCTTGCTGTACAGCCTCTGCTGCTGGGCCTAGCTTACCGAGCGCTACCAACACTTTGCTATACAACATCCAAGTATTGGGATTCGTGCAATCGCGCTTGAGGCGAGCCTCAATCAGATCTGCCTCGGATAACTTGTTAGTCAGACCAGTAGAGAGTGAAATCAGTTTCGCTACTTCTCTCTCCTCAGCATAAACAGCGGCATTTTCCAGCCCTTTGTGAGCCAGTTCAGTGTCGCCGCGTTGCAAATGAGCCTCGTATAACTCAAGCCAAGCCCCACTTACACTGGGGTTTGTCTCCAGATCAGATTCGACGTTTTCGACACGGTACGACATCAATGACGCTTCATACCGTCTCTTGTCAAAATCTACAACTGCCGCTTCGCCTTTGATGGCAAGGAAGAAGTTACAGGCTTCGTCAAAACGGCCCATCTCGACCGATACCATGCCAGCGCGATAACGCCATTCAGCAAGCCCTTTACCTCCCAAACGAATCGCATATTTGTAGGACTCTAAAGCCTGGGAGTATTTCTTTTGGCGCTCCAATGTGAATCCGAGTCGGAAGTGAGAATCTGCCGATTTCATTCTTAAGCCGACGGCAGTACGGTAAGAAGCCTCCGCATCAGCCCAAAGGTAGCATCGCTCTTGCGCCCTACCCAATCGGAAGTTGAGGTCGAAATCAAACTTTAATACGAGCTTATGGTCAGTGAATGCACTACTAGCTTTCGACCATCGTCCAGCAGCAGCATGGAAGGTACCGATACCGTACTTGTCCGCTTTATGTTTCTTATCAAGAGAGCATGCCTTATTATACGCCGCAATAGCTGCAGGTAAGTCGGCGGGCCCTTCATGACAATCATTTTCATAGCAATACCCTAAGCGATAATACCACTCAGCAGGTACTGTACTACTTAGATCTATAGCTTTTGTATATGCAGCAGCAGCGGATCGGAAATGACCCATTTTCTTTTCTGCCACAGCCAACCGGTGATAAACATCTGCATCATCATTGGAAATTTTTAGAACATTTTGCAGGGATGATATAACCTGCCACCACTTATGCTGCCCTTGAAATGCCATGGCGAGCTTATTGTTCAAGCTCACATCATCTGGGTAGATCGAAAGCAAGCTCATCAGCGCAGTCTCTGCCTGGGCCCAGTGCTTTTCTTTCAAATTCAGATCAGCTTGCTCACGAGCTTCTTTTTCACTCTCGAGCAAAAGCGGATCACTTAAATGCTGTAACAAATTACATATCTTTGATGCGCTGTTTGACTCTTCGAAATTATTAATATAATCCCTGCAGAATGCTCTAACGTCTTCGGCAATTTCGAGCTCATTGGAGTTTTCAATCAGCGTAAGAAACTCCTCAAAGCTACCTGGATGATAGCCGAGGTTTCGTCGATATATTTCCGCCTCAGCTGATTTTGGGGCCTTGTCAAATATCGCATCTCCTACGATCCAACGTGGGAATATGACAGGCTTACCAAGCGCCCAAGCTTCATATGCTAAAGATGTATAGTCAGTGACTACTACATCCGCCTCGATCAACTCCTGAGTAATCGGTTTCTTGTTAACCTTATTACGCGGATCTTCAACAACTACCAAAGTACAATGGCGACCAAGCTCTTCAATATAACCCGAAAACTTTTCGCTTGAGCTCATAGCATTGCCGGAGGGATCAAACCAGTTTCCGTGAATGGGCGCATACAACACACGTGGAGTCGAATCTGTAGTTACTCTTCTGTAATTCTCTTTCATCGACCGGAGGTAATCTATTCGTGGAGACCCTACTACGACGATATCTGAAGATTGCAATCCAAGTTTTTTATCCTTGAGTAAGCTTCTGGCCAACCACAGGCCCGGCACTAAAATTTTTTTAAAATTGCTCAGCACAGATGTGCCATCACTCTGCAGCTGATGAAGATGTTGCCGGTCAGCCAAGTCGAACATCAAGAAAAGATCTGCGTCTACACCTGCAAAAAGCGAGATACTCAGGCATCCCTCGGAGCTAGCATCTGGCGACGCCTGAATCCAGTCGAAGTGCCCTCCATCTACCGCCTTAATTTGCGAAAATATTTGTGTACGAAGTAGGCGTAAGTTCTCAGAATCATCACCTAACAATTGCACCTGACGCTTGCCCTCGACATTCAGAGTGTCCGACAGTAGCAAAGAGCCATCAACATTTACAACTTCAGTCATCACGCACCTTTCGGGAATACCTAGCTTAAAATTTGTCAAGAAATTAAGTTTCTACTAACAATCCATCGTTACTCAAACCCTCATGATCTTGCTTGAACAGTATCCTGATGCGAAGCGCAATGACCTTCTCATTTCGGCTTGCGTCAAAAACGATGAATGATACCCTAGCCATGGTTCGATTTAAACACAAAAACCAAGTACGTCAACCTATTGGCGCCACAATATTGACTCATGTTCCTTGAGGCTGCTCCCATGCCGGGCAAATTTAAGATTGCACTCGCCTTCTGCTTATTGGCCAGCCATTGTCAGAGCTCATTTGGATGGGGAGAGGAAGGCCATAAGGTAGTAGCCCTCATCGCACAGAAACAGCTCACCCCCGAAGCCAGAGCTAATATTGATCAAATAATGCAGCGGTCTGCTAACGGCGAAATCGCAGACGTCGCCTCTTGGGCAGATCTGATGCGTGGCAATAGCGCTGTGCCGCAGATAAGCCATGTTGTAAAAATACCTTTTAATGCGCGCAGCTACTCGGAGCGGCGAGACTGCTCAGGCAAATATCGATGCGTTATTGCTGGCATCTACGATGCTGAAACCGAGCTTCAGAAGTATATGCGCACTAAACGCATAACAACTGAAACGCAATATGCCTTGAAATTTTTGATACATTATGTAGGGGATGTCCATCAGCCCTTGCATGCGATACAAGAGACCGGCAATATGCGTACCCTCCCAAGCCGTCAAAGGTGGAAACTCCACAAGGTTTGGGACACCATCATAATCAGGAGCATGCATCAAAGCCCTGAGTCTATGGCTAGAAGGCTTCTCAACAAACGACAAAGCGTTGAGCAAAGCACCCCCGAAGACTGGGCAATGGAGAGCCATGACATAGCTAAACGGGTAATTTATGGAGGAAGTTATGCCCTAGCCAAGACAAAACACCCAATTCGACTGGGCGATGACTATTATAAGGCAAACTCACCAATTGTTGACGAGCGCTTACTAACAGCAGGAACTCGACTTGGACGCCTTTTAAACTCAATATTCAAATGAACTTTCACTGAAAGCTAATTTAGCTTCAAATTTAGATTAAGGTTTATCATGATCAAGAAGTGCTTATTTCCCGCAGCCGGCTATGGCACCCGTTTCCTACCCGCCACTAAGGCAATGCCCAAGGAAATGCTGCCTGTTGTTAACAAGCCACTTATTCAATATGGGGTAGAAGAGGCGCTTGACGCAGGCCTTAGTGAAATTTCCATTGTAACAGGGCGCGGCAAACGAGCCCTGGAAGATCATTTTGATATTTCTTATGAACTTGAAAATCAAATCAAAGGCACAGACAAGGAAAAGTATTTGGTCGGCATTCGCCGGTTGCTTGACGATTGCTCATTTTCTTACACTCGCCAAACTGAGATGAAAGGGCTGGGCCACGCAATCCTGACTGGCCGCCCGCTAATTGGCGACGAACCATTTGCTGTAGTTTTGGCAGACGACCTCTGCGTCAATCCGGGAGGCGATGGCGTCCTCACACAAATGGTCAAGCTCTACAAACAATTCCGGTGCTCGATTGTAGCGATTCAAGAAGTAGCACCAGAAGAAACCCACAAATACGGCGTAATTGCAGGCGACATGATTCGCGATGATATATACCGTGTCACCAACATGGTGGAGAAACCGAAGCCAGAAGACGCACCCTCAAATCTCGCCATCATCGGCCGCTATATTCTGACTCCTGATATCTTTGATATTATTTCCGACGTAGAGCCAGGCAAAGGTGGCGAAATTCAGATCACCGACGCACTGATGAAACAAGCCCAAAGCGGCTGCGTTATAGCCTACAAATTCCAAGGCAAACGCTTCGACTGCGGTGGAGCTGAAGGATACATCGACGCAACAAATTTCTGTTTCGAGAATTATTACAAAGCAGGCAAAGCATACTGAATTTGAGAAGGGGCATTTATTAATGCCCCCATCAGGTACTTGCAAAGGGCAAAGCGTTTCAAGCTATACGACATCCAAACAGTAGCACTTTGTAGGAATCTGATAGAGTGAAATATTCATAAGCATAACTGCGATATTCACAGTCTGAGCACCAACATCGGGATGGTCGTTTATCAACGAATTGACTGAATTAAGATAATCAAACTGCCTTCCTACGCGTGACTTTTTTACTATCCGATTAATATAATCATATTGCGGCGAGCGCGAAGAGTAAACAATTGAGATACTCTGCTTCAACCTTAAATCAGAGTCTAAAATACGCGCAAAAACCTGCTGCTTGCTTTCAGGGAAAGTTCCAATCGTAAAATGAGAGTCCCTGAAAACGCTCTCATAGTATTCATCTGAGACGATAGGGTCGACGACAACAGCATTGAACCCACCCACAACCCCATGATAGAGAGCGCCTGTACCCCCTTTCGACGCCCCATACAGCGTGATACTTTCCTTTTCTACGCCTAACTCTTGACCAACTGTATTAATTAACGATGTCACACGATGAGCAAACTCTGGATCCGCATTGTTATTCAGGTAGAAACTACCTACAACGCCCCCCAAATCTGCGATACGCAAAACTGCAGTATCGGCAGGCAAATACTTGCCGATAGACTTGAAATTAAAAGTAAACAGCCTCATTAGGCTAGACGTAAAAATGTCCTCGCCAATAGACGAAAACACCACCAACATCCTGGATGCCTTATGAACTTTCGGGACTTCCAACTGGTAGACCAGACCGTGGGCAGTCTTGAATTCACCAGCCTTAACCCTATGCCATAAATCTGGTACCACGCTATTCCGAACAAAGCTTGACATATGGTCATTAGATTTATACAGGCTAAACCCGGCGTTAGCTAACTCGACCACATAAGATTTAGCAAGGGGATTTTTTCGACTAACATGGATAAGATTTTCGCAATCTCCATATGCCGAGTGATCTACGTGAACATAATCTATCGAATTTAGATCCGCCAATACTTCAGCGACCTGCCCCCCCAGTACAACCTTTTTTGTCTTTGTCGCCATACCCAATCCGCGTCTTCTAAATCGAAAACATAGGAGTATCGACCGCCTATCACACCAAGTCAATAGCTTGAGAGTTCTCTACTAAGCTTTCTTCATTATGGATCAAATGCAGCGTCCATCCCAAGCCCGAGAAAAATAGAATAAGGGCAAACAAAAGCAAGGCTGCGATCAACATAATCCTGACCCTCTGGATAATGGAACCTTACGATCAACTTCGGCTGTCCACCTTGAAGATCATAGGGCTCGCAATATTTCAGTTTATGTGTCAAGAGCTGACCGATCGTCGGCAACGTGAAAGGCCACGCACCTATCCATCACCCCTCCGCCCAGAGACGATCAAGGTGATGGACCAGCTGACAATACCTCAGTCGAAGATTTCGACGATTCCACTGACCTCACCCGTAGCCGCATCCCGGACAGCCAATGCACGGATTTTATTTTCGTGCATGTAGCCTTCGGCCTCAGAGATTAACGCGTCAGAAGCAATCTCATGCGGATTAGCAGTCATGAATGCTGAGACCCGCTCAGCCACTACACCAGGGTTTTCTAGAAGCGCTCGCCGCAGGTCGCCGTCAGTGACAATACCTACAAGCCGACCGTCGTCAGCCACCAATGTAAGACCGAGACGCCCCTGCGTCATAACGAGCAGGCAATCATGGAAGGTCGTGGCTGGAGTAACGAACGGTGCTGGACTGTGCATTACATCAGAAACCCGCGTTAAAAGCTTCCTACCCAAACTTCCACCAGGGTGATAGCGAGCGAAATCCATAGGCTTGAACTCTATCGCCTCAATCAAAGCTACTGCCAATGCATCGCCCATCGCCATAGTAGCAATAGTTGACGTAGTAGGAGCGAGATTATTAGGGCAGACCTCACGCTCGACGGATATGTCCAGCCAGATATCAGCGTGTTGCGCCAGCGTCGAAGTTCTGCTCGCTGTCATTGCAATGAATTTGTTTCCAAACGATTTCAAGCTTGGAATCAGCTTTATAAGCTCTTCGGTTTCGCCGCTATAACTGATGAGAATCAGAACATCTACAGACTTAAGCATCCCCAAGTCGCCGTGAAAGGCTTCTGCGGGATGCATGAAAAAGCTTGGCGTCCCAGTAGATGCGAAAGTGGCAACCATTTTCTGACCGATCAAGCCAGATTTGCCCATCCCACAGACCACCGTTCGCCCTTTACACCCGAGAATCAACTCTACGGCTTTCTGGAACTCACCATCCAATCTGTCAGCCAGCTGGGTAACAGCTTGAGCTTGGGCAATGAGGGCTTCTTTGGCGATGGTAAGGTGGTTCATTTCCGTCCCTGATGCTACGGGTTTGCGAGAACCTGGATCTTAAAGTCTTTAGGACGCGAAGCAAAGGATTCTGGCGCTAACCGACCACATAAGCTTGCTCAGCATCAATCGACGACCACTCCAGCCTTGCCGATGAGAATCCCCCGATGCGCCTGCCCATGACAGGACCGAACATGGCGCGACAGCTTGACGGGGCCGGCTACGCCTCCTCGCCGGAGAACTTTTTGTTGTACGCAGGGCTCTGATAACGCAGGATGTCCACCCCCAAAAAAATGCGTACAGCCAAGACGACTACGCCTGACTAGAATTGATGACTGTTCTCCCCCCCCCTACCGCACGAGGCAAAACCCACTTCCGCTGGTTTCGGGCTTCGCTCGAGCAGCACATTCATACCCTGATCCCAGAGTGGAAAGGGGCGCCCCTAACTATTACCAGTCGGGACCTGAGGTCCAATGCGTCGTTTGTAAATTATGTTCGCTACCACCGCCTGATCGACCCTGCCACAGGGGAGCCAATGGATGTAGTGGAAAAATCGATTCGCAAGCTGGCATTCATTGGCAGCCAGGAAGCTCGGTTCCACCGTCATGACGGGATGCTGAAAGGCACGATCTATTTTCGCTACCCCCCCTGCCTAGGCGTAATCGAGACGCCATGGGAAAGCTTAATTTTCACCCGATACGTACGAGGACGACCACCCCGCATGGAAGCTATCGGCTTTCATTTGGCCCGCGGAATCACCGAGCTCGAAACTCGAAGTCATGACTACCTGCAGGCCAGGCTGAGCTCCAAGAATCTACTCCTCTGGAGCATGGACTTTTTCCAACCATGGTTCATGCTGCGGCCACGCTTCAATTTTGCGCGTTGCCTTCCTGAATTGGAGCGACTTGCGCTCGAGGATTGTCGATTCACGGGCATTGCCGAACATCTCAGGGGGTTCAAACCGTTGCTACGCGATCTTGCACGCATGGCGCAGCAAAGCCCCAAATGCATCAGCCACATGGACTATCTGCGAAAGAATCTCTTCATCCGCAAACGCCGCCTATACCTCATCGACTGGAGCGAGGTAAAAATTGGCCGTGTCGGATTCGACGGAGGGGCCTATCTCGGGAGCCTTTTTCGCCGAAAGGAGATGCCAGCCTTTCTCGTTGCTCAAGCTCAATTCAACAAGACCTACCGCGAGACCCTGCCTCTGCATTTCGACCAAGAAGACGCGATTAGAAATCAACGCTACATCTTCCTGCTGACAGCCCTCTATCACTGCCTGAGGGCAGAGACGATTCAGGAGTACAAGGAGCAAGGCCGCTTAGCCGTTCTCTTGGAAAAGTACCGATACCTCCTGACAATGCTTTGATCTGATCTCATTTTGATGGCACTGCGTAAGAAAATCAGCTGAGCGGACCAGTTTTTTTCTCCGAAAGCCGTCCAAAAAATAATGAATCTGTATTAAGATTTGCGCCCTTCAATTCCCTATGGATTCAGAAGCCTTCTTGCGCTTTGCTGCCCGCACACGGAACGCTGCTGCACGTTTATGGACGACGTATTGCCTCGCCCCCACTTGCTGATCCTTTCAAAAGGCACTCAGAAAATAGCCACTCTGCCTGCCTTACTGCCCGACTTTGCGTTGCAGGGCGGCAGCGTACGTGACATGCCAAACGCGGACTGGGTTATGGCGTGGGGTCGTAAGCCCAGCGCACTCATTGCTCTTGCTGAAGCACAAAAGGCTAGGAAACCTGTGCTGACTGTGGAAGACGGTTTTCTGCGTTCAGTCGGACTGGGTGCTGACGAAGCACCACTGTCGCTGATAGTTGATGCTGTGGGCATTTATTACGATGCCTCCCAGCCATCACGTCTTGAGCAATTGATCGCCGAGCCGTTATCTCCCGCAGAACATGAACGGGCAAAGAGGCTCCAGGTTCTCTGGCAGGAACAGCGAGTCTCAAAGTACAACAATGCCCGTATAGAGGACCCTGTTCTTCCTGCCAACTGTGTGCTAATAGCCGACCAGACGAAGGGCGACGCATCGTTACAAGGCGCTGGCGTTGAAGATTTCGGCAAAATGCTCGAGGCAGCGTTGGAGCGACATCCAGATTGTACGATCCTACTGAAAGTACACCCTGATGTCGTAGCAGGGAGGAAAAGTGGTCATTTTGACCTGGCTTCAGTGACACAGAATCCGCGCATTCAGATTTTGGCTCAGAGCATTCATCCTGCCGAGCTGCTGCCTCGTGTTCAAGCAGTATACGTAATGACCTCCCAATTGGGATTCGACGCCTTGTTATGGGGCGTCCCTGTCTATACTTGGGGCATGCCATTTTATGCAGGCTGGGGTTTGACGGTAGATCGCCTACCTGCTCCTGCACGTCGTAAAATCGTACCTCTCACCCAGGTGATCCATGCTTGCTTGGTGCGATATCCACGTTATGTGTGCCCGGAGAGAGGTGTTCCAAGCACCCCTGAAGCGTTAATCCGCTGGCTAGGGCTACAACGCAGACAGCGCAGCCTAATACCTGCTGCCGTGCAAATTTGCGGCTTTAGCCGATGGAAAGAACCTCTCGCCAAATTATTCTTCGATGGAAGCGCTATTCGTTTCGTAAAGGCTAAGAAGCAACCATCCGCATCGATGCCTGTCGTCACTTGGGGTTGTAAATATGATAATCGGCTGATTGGGCACCCTCACTCAATTCATCGCGTTGAGGATGGCTTCCTGCGCTCTGTTGGTTTGGGTGCCGGTAAAGCTCGGCCTTTGTCTTGGGTAGTAGATGACTTGGGCATCTATTACGACGCGACCCGCGCCTCACGCCTAGAACGAATTCTAGCTGATGATGCGTTCGACCAAGCCTTGCTGCAGCGTGCCGAAAGCTTGCGGCATGCTATTTGCAAGGCAGGACTGACCAAGTACAACCTACCTGGTTACTCTTGGGAAAGGCCTTCTACAACAGCGCAGGTTATCTTGGTAACCGGTCAAGTGGAGGGTGATGCATCCATCAGCTTCGGCAGCAACCGTATTCATAGCAACCTGCAATTACTACGGGCAGTCCGGGAACAGAACCCGAATGCCTGGATCTTGTACAAGCCACACCCGGAGGTAATTGCCGGCACCCGAGCTCGTGGCGATGACGAAGAGCAGACGGTGCATTGGTGCGACGAAATTATCGGCAACACGCCCCTGCATCAATTGCTGGAAGTGGTTGATGAAGTGCATGTGCTCACGTCCCAATCGGGCTTCGAAGCGCTTTTGCGCGGCGTCCCGGTGACCACCTATGGTCAGCCATTCTATGCCGGCTGGGGCCTTACTCGGGACATGGACCTTCAACCGCAGGTACAGGCACGCCGAAATCGAACACTAACCTTGGACCAACTGGTGGCAGGAACGCTCCTTCTCTACCCCACCTACGTAAGCCGTATTACCAATCGTTTCACAACAGCTGAACAGACTCTATACGAACTACAGAATTGGCACGCGCTACCGCCGCAGCCAGGAGCTACCTCCCGATGGCAGGACTTGAAACGACGCTTGAGCAGTTTGTTGGGCATGAAGCGCCTGACCAACTGAACACAAGGGCGACGCGTGGTCCTCTGCTGCGCGTCCCCACCTGCAACTTTCTGTTTCTACAAGGCGTAAGCTCGCCTTTTTTTGCTCGCCTTGCCAAAGGTCTACGCGACATCGGCCAGTATGTGCACAGTGTGCGCTTCAACGTTGGTGATGAGTTATACGGGGCCGATGGCCCGAACATCGCTTGCCCGAGTAACGCCGATGGCCTTGAAGGCTGGTATGCCGATACTTTCCGCCGACTGGACATCACCGACCTTGTCCTGTTCGGCGACTGCCGCCCGGTACACCGCACGGCGATAAGGCTTGCCCGCCTGCAAGGCATTCGCGTGCACGTCTTCGAGGAAGGCTACTTCCGCCCTTACTGGATCACTCTGGAGCGCGACGGCGTCAACAACAACTCGCGCTTGCCACGGGACCCGGAGTGGTACCGCGAAGTGGGCAAATACATCCCGCGCTACCAAAACGGCAACTCGTTCAAACTGTCGTTCACCGCGCGCGCAGCACATGATGTGATGTATCACACCGGTGGCGCCCTTAACGCCCTTTTCTACCCGAACTACCGAACCCATGCCCCCTTCAACGCCGCAGTGGAATACGCAGGCTTCATTCGCCAAGGCCTGCGCCTGCTCCGCGCCCGCAGCCGCGACGACGCTCTGGTCGCCGATGTCGCCCGTGAGCGCCAGCCCACCTTCCTGCTGCCGCTGCAGTTGGACAGCGACGCACAGATCCGCGATCACTCGCCGTTCGACAACATGACCCAGGTCATCGAGCACGTGATCGACTCGTTCTCGCTGCACGCCCCGTTCAATGCCCGCCTGCTGGTCAAGAACCATCCGCTGACGCCTGGCCTGGTCAACTACCGGCGCGTCACCGAGGCGCTGGCCCGCGAATACGACGTAGCCGACCGGGTCGAGTTCATGGAAAGCGGGCATATGCCAACCTTGCTCTCGCACATCAATGGCATGATTACCGTCAACAGCACCGCCGGGGCTTCGGCGCTGCTGCACGGGCGCCCGACCATTACCCTGGCCGACCCTATCTACGCCATGCCCGGCCTTACCCACCAAGGCAGCCTGGCTGATTTCTGGCACACCCCGGACATGCCGGACATCAAGCTCTTCCATCGCTTCCGCAACACGGTCATCCACACCACCCAGGTCAACGGCGGCTTCTACACCGCCTGCGGCATGGACATGGCCGTGGCCAACTGCCTGGAAGTGCTGATGGCGAAAACCTCAAGAATCGAAAAATACCTATGAGTTCGCATGCCTCACCCCGCTGCATCCTCATCACCGGAGCCACAGGCGGTATCGGTGGCGCGTTGGCGCCTGCCTACGCCGCCCCGGGGGTGACGCTGATCCTGCAAGGCCGGCGCCAGGACCGCCTGGCCGAAATGGCCGAACAATGCCGCGCCCTGGGTGCCCAGGTGTTGCTGGAAGCCCTGGACGTGCGCGACCTGGACGCCCTGCGGGCCATGGTGCGCCGGGTTAGCGAGCAGCATCAGCCCGACCTGGTGCTGGTGGGCGCAGGGCTTAACACCGCCGTAGGCGCCAATGGCGAAGCGGAAGACTGGGAGGACAGCCGCGCCCTGATGGAAGTGAACGTGATGGCCGCCCTGGCCACCGTCGAGGCCGCCCTGCCCGCCATGCGCAGCCGTGGCGACGGGCAGATCGCTCTGTTCAGCTCTCTTGCGGGCTGGCGTGGTTTGCCGGTCACACCGACCTACAGCGCCAGCAAGGCCGCTATCCGTGTGTACGGCGAGGCCATCCGCGACTGGCTGGCGCCGGAAGGGGTGAAAGTGAATGTGATTGTGCCGGGGTATGTGGAGTCGAAGATGTGCTTCGAAATGCCCGGGCCTAAACCTTTTCTGTGGACCGCCGACAAAGCGGCCAGGCGTATCAAGCGCGGGCTGGCGGCGAACCAGGCGCGTATCAGCTTTCCGTTCCCGCTCAACCTGGGCACCTGGCTGCTGGGGCTTATCCCGCAGTGGCTTTCTTCGATGATCCTGCGTGGGTTGAAGTACAGTGATTGATGTTTCCATGTTGCCGGTCGCTTTGATCGGCCTGGGCTTGACCGTCGCGGTCGAGCGCCTGCTGGTTCCCCGCCCTGCCCTGCGTCGCCCGGCCGATTGCTGGCTGCTGCACGCGGGGCTGTGGTGTGTGGCCTTCGGGCTGTTGTATGCACTGACGGCGCGGCCGTTGTTCAGTGGCGTGAATGTGTTGCTGCTGTGGCTGCTGATCGTGCTGGTCAGCAACGCCAAGTATCACTCGCTGCGCGAGCCGTTTGTGTGTGCAGATTTCGAGTATTTCAGCGATGCAGTGAAGTTCCCGCGCTTGTACTTGCCGTTCTTTGGCTTTGGCAAGGCCGCGCTGCTGGCGGTGGGCTTTCTGGTTTACCTGTGGGCGGGGTTGAGCTTCGAGGTGCCGGGCGCGCGGCTTGAGGCGGTGCTGCCGTTGGCGCTGGGCCTGGGCTTGCTGCGCCTGGGGCATCGGGCTGTGAAGCCGAGCTTTGATGCCGAGCAGGATGTGCGTGGCTGGGGGTTGGCGGCCAGCTTGTGGCGGTACTTCTGGGCGGCGCGGGCGCCGGTGGACCGGGACGGGCTGGGCTCGCCGTTTGCGGGTGGGGCTATGCCGGCCTCTTCGCAGCCGCCAGTGGCCCAGGCCGGGGCGCTGCCGGACTTGGTCTCGGTGCAGAGCGAGTCGTTCTTCGATGTGCGTGGGCTGTGGCCTGGCGTACGCCCGCAAGTGCTCGAACAGTACGACCTGCTGGCCAGCCAGGCGCTGGCCCGGGGCAAACTGCAGGTGGCGGCCTGGGGCGCCAATACGGTGCGGACCGAGTTCGCCTACCTTACCGGCATCCCTGCCGACCGGCTGGGCGTGCACCGCTTCAACCCCTACCGGGTGCTGGCCCGCCAAGGCCTGCCCAGTATCGCCTCCAGGCTCAAGGCGCAGGGGTACCGGACCATTTGCATCCACCCGTACGATGGTGGTTTCTATGGCCGCAACAAGGTGTTGCCGGCATTGGGCTTTGATGAATTCATCGATGTGAAGGCGTTCAACGCTTCGCAAAAGGCCGGGCCGTTCATTGGTGATTGCGCCGTAGCAGACAAAATCCGCGCGCTGCTGCAGGCGCCAGGCCGCACCCAGCCGCTGTTCATCCATGCGGTCACCATGGAAAACCATGGCCCGTTGCACCTGGAAAGCGTAGCCGCGCACGAGCTGCCCACCTGGTTCGACCGCCCGCTGCAACCGGGCATGAAAGACCTGGCGCCCTACCTGCGGCACATCGGCAATGCCGACCGCATGCTGGGCATGCTGCGCGAAACCTTGCTGGCCCAGCCGAACGAGGCGCTGCTGTGCTTCTTTGGCGACCACGTGCCGATCCTGCCCGAGGTGTACCAGGCTGTTGGTGCGCCCGCGGGTGATACCGACTACCTGGTGTGGTCCAACCGCCGCCAGCCTGGCTGCGGGGCCAGGCCAATGCCGGTGCAGCAGCTTTCCAGCACATTGCTGGGCCATGCCTTGGCGCCGGCAACCCGCCAGGACACGCCCATGGCCAGTGCCGGGGTAGCCTGACAACGTGGTGCGTATCGTTTTGGGATCGGACCTGTCGCCGGAGCGTGCCGCAGACCCTGCCTTGGCCCGCTTGCTGACCGAGGGGCGGGGGTCGCTGGCGTTCCTGATTGGCAATACGGCCTGCCGCTATCGCCTGCTGGGCGCGGCTATCCACTGGGACCGTGTGCTGCTGGCCTTCGACGGCGAGCAGGCACTGGGCTTTGCCGCGCTCAAGCATGGCCGGCGCGGGCCGTTTGCCTTGCACTGGCGGCCGTTCGTGCGTGAGTTCGGCGTGTTGAGTGGCTGGGTGCGGTTTATCGGGTTCTGCCTGAGCGAACTGCGCGAATGGCGCTACCCGTTCTTGCTGTACGGGCTGCGGGTCAGCAAGGCCGCACGCCAGCAAGGCGTGGGCTCGGCGCTGGTGCAGGCGTGCTGCGCGCACGCCGCCGGCCAGGGCTTTAACCAGGTAGAGCTGGAGGTGCCGCTGAGCAATCATCGGGCGCAGCACCTGTACCTGCATAATGGCTTTGCCCTGCGCCGCAAGCGCTGGGTGCCGTTCCCGCCGGTGCGCAACATGTGGCGGGCCGTGTAATGCACAACACAGCTCCCTTTGCACCCCACTCGCCCGAAGGTTACTCGCCACCCGATGCCTTGGTAGACGGCACCGGCTGGGTCGGCATCATGTCGCAATGGGTGGCCTGGAAGGTCCTGCACCTGCCGCAGTTCCTCGGCCCGGAAGGCCCGCCCTTCTGGCTGTGGCGCCGTGGCCGCAAGGCGCCCAAGGGGCTCAAGGCCATTGCCGGTATCGGCTACAAGCAGTCGTCGGCCCATGCCCGGGTGCTGTGCCAGCGCTGGGGGCTGCCCTACATTGCGCTAGAAGACGGTTTTTTGCGCTCGTCCTCGCTTGGCATCGAGGGCGATACGCCGATGTCCATGGTGGTCGACCCGGTGGGCATCCACTACCTGGCTGACCGCCCTTCGCTGCTGGAAAACATCCTGCAGCAGCCCGAGGCGCTCAGCGCATATGAACTGAATTGCGCCCGCGAACTGATTGCCTTGATGCGCAGCAGCGGCATCGGCAAGTACAACAACGCCCAGGACCTGCCCGACGACGACCCGCTGGGCCGCGAGCGGCCGCTGGTGCTGGTGGTGGACCAAACTGCCGGGGATTATTCGATCCCGGGCGGCGGGCTATGCGAAGCCGATTACGTGCGAATGCTGGATGAGGCCCTGGCAGAAAACCCGGATGCCGACGTGCGCGTGCGCATTCACCCGGACTGCCTGGGCGGGCAAAAGCCCAGTTGCCTGCTGGATGCCGCGCGGGCCCGTAGGGTAACGCTGGAGGCGCGGCCGGTAGCCTGGGCGTCACTGGCCCGGCGTGCCCGGCGGGTGTACGTGGGTACCAGCCAGGCTGGGCTGGAGGCGTTGATCCAGGGCGTGCCGGTCACCTGCTTCGGGCTGCCGTTCTACGCGGGCTGGGGGCTGACCGATGACCGCATGGCCATTGCTCGCCGGCAGGCAAGGCCAGACCTTGTGCAACTGGTGGCGGCGGCCTATGTGCGCTACTGCCGCTATGTCGACCCATTGAGCGGCCAATTGACCGATGCCTTGACCGTTGCCCGCCAGTTGGCCAGCAAGAAAGCCCGCGATGCTGCGTTTGCCGGCCCCACCACGGTACTGGGCGTGAAGCGGCACAAGCAGCACAACATCCGGCGTTTTTTCGCAAGCCGTTGGGGGCAGTTGCGCTTCAGCGTGGACAGCCCGCAACTGATAAGCCAGGTAGCGGCCGAACAGGGCCGGCTGCTGGTATGGGCTGCGCGCGAGCCGGCCGGCCTGGCCGAACGTGCGCGCCAGGCGGGGGTGCCTCTGTGGCGGGTCGAGGATGGTTTCTTGCGCTCCACGGGGTTGGGGGCTACCAACAGCCCGGCGCTGTCACTGGTGCTGGACCGGGGTGGCATTCATTACGATGCGCAGTCTGCCAGCGACCTGGAGCAGCTGTTGCAGCATGGTGAATTCGACGCCCCATGCCTGGCCGAAGCGGCGCGCTTGCGGGCGCAGATCGTTGCCAGCGGCACCAGCAAGTTCAACCTGCGCAGCAATGTGCGCCCGGCGCTGCTTGGGCAGCCGGGGCAGCGGCGGGTACTGGTGGTGGGCCAGGTCGAAGATGACGCCTCGGCGCTATGCAGTGGTGGCGGTGCCGGGTGCAACCTGCGCCTGCTGCAACAGGTGCGCGCGCGGATGCCGGATGCCTGGATTTTGTACAAGCCGCACCCCGACGTGGAAGCCGGCAAGCGCCGCGGGCACATCGCCCCGGCACAGCTGGTGGGGCTGGCAGATCAGGTACTGGCGGGTGTGGACATCGCCAGCCTGTATGGCCAGGTCGATGCACTGCATACGCTCAGTTCCACCGCCGGTTTCGAAGCCTTGCTGCGCGGGCTGCCGGTGGTCACCTATGGCACGCCGTTCTATGCCGGCTGGGGCCTGACCGAGGACCATCAGCCCTTGCCCCGCCGCACCCGGCGTTTAACCCTGGACCAGTTGGTAGCCGGCGCCTTGTTGCGCTATGCGCGCTATGCCGACGTCCAGCAAGACCTGCCCTGCGATGCCTGGCACGCCCTCGCCTGCCTCAGCGCGCCCCACCCGGCGCCGGTGGCCTATCGGCGAGTGGCGCCGTTGCTCAACTATACCCGGACCATGCTCGGCTGTGGCCGGCCATTGGCCCCATCAAAGGACTAGATCATGCCTGTTTCGATCAAGGACATCGGCCGTTACGCGGCACTCCCCTGGCATTGCCTGCAGTTGGCTACCCATGCCAAGTCGTTCGAGAACAACCCGGTGCTGGGCAGCGCCCGGCTCAATGCCCTGGGCCTGCATGTGCAGCGTCGTCAGTTGGCGATGGCCATGGCAGGTTACCGTCGCAATGCGCTGGCCTCGCGGCTGGATGCCGGTGAGCGCGCGCATTTTGAGCAGAACGGTTTTTTCATTCGTGAAAACGCCCTGCCTGCCGAGCAGTTTGCGGCCTTGCGCGCCGAGCTGGGTGCATTGCGCAGCACTGGCTGGGAAATGCGCCAAGGCCGCGCGGTTACCCGCCGGGTCAGCCTTGACCAGGACGTGCTGGCGCAAAACCCGGCCAGTGCGGCGTTTGTGGCGGACCGTGGGGTGCGCGACCTGATTGCCTATGCGTCGTCCAATACCGGTGGCATTACCTACCAGTTGCAGTCGATCGTGATCGACGCCGCCAATGCCGACCAGGACCCGCAGACCCGCCTGCATGCCGACACCTTCCACCCCACGGCGAAGGCGTGGTTGTTCCTGGACGATGTGGCGGATGACCAAGGGCCGTTCAGTTATGTGCCGGGCTCGCACCGCCTGACGCCGGAGCGTTTGGCCTGGGAGTATCGTCAAAGCCTGGGGGCGGCGCGCTCCGGCGAGCAGATGCACCGTGAGGGTTCATTCCGTATCGACGAGCCCGAGCTGGCGGCCCTCGGTCTGCCGCCGCCCCGTCGCTTTGCGGTGCCAGCCAACACCCTGGTGGTGGCGGACACGTCTGGTTTCCATGCCCGCTGTGCGAGCCATCAGGCCAGCCACCGCGTCGAGATATATGCCAGCCTGCGGCGTAACCCGTTCATTCCATGGCGCGGGGCGCACCTGTTTGCATTGCCATGGATTGCCAACCACCACATGCGTTGGGATATCCGGTTGAAGCGGTTGATGGGGTTTGGCAAGAAGAGCCATTGGCGGTTTGTGGAGCAGTTGAATGCGTATGAGGCACCGCATATCTGACCCACGCCCAGTCCCCGGCCCGGTGGCTGGACGCAGGCCGTCGTAGGAGCGGGTTTACCCGCGAAAGGGCCGGGCCTGCGGGCCAATATCCCTGGTCATTCAGCGTTGCCGCCGCCACCGTATTCGCGGGTAAACCCGCTCCTACACGGAAACGCATCCGTGGTTGGGCGCAGGCCGTCGTAGGAGCGGGTTCACCCGCGAAAGGGCCGGGCCTGCTGGCCAATATCCCTGGCCAAACACCGTCCCCCTGGTCAGTGGGCACATTCTGCAATGGTTGAATCGCTGCTGGCGTCATGTGGGCGTCTACGCTGGCTCGAACGATCGAAGCCTCAAGGATGACCACATGCACTACGCCCACGCCCACCATCTGCGCCGCCACCGGGTTTCACACCCCGGCAGGCTGTACATGCTGACAACCGTCACCCACCAGCGTCGCCCGCTGTTTCACAACTTCAACCTGGCCAGAGTGGTGGTCAATCACCTGCGCCAGGCAGACCGGGAAAACAGCTGCGCCACGCTGGCCTGGGTGGTCATGCCCGACCATGTGCATTGGCTGATAGAGCTGAAACAAGTGACACTGGCCACGTTGATGCGCCGCTTCAAATCAAGGTCCAGCCATGCCTTGCACAAGGCCGGCGTAACAACCAACCCCATCTGGCAGCCGGGCTACTGCGATCGCGCCATGCGCAAGGATGATGACCTGCTCAACGCCGCTCGCTACATCATTGCCAACCCGGTCAGGGCCGGCCTGGCACCAAGTGTCGGCGAATACCCACACTGGGATGCCATCTGGCTGTAGGCGTGGCCATCACCCCAGCCGCGCCATCTCCTGCGCCACCACCGCAACGGTATGCCTGATCTGCTCTTCCGTATGCTCGCAAGACACAAAAAACCGCACCCGCGCCGAATGCTCCGGCACCGCGGGGTACAGGATCGGCTGGGCATTGATGCCACGCTCGAACAGGGCGCTGGACAAGCGGCCAGCCTTGAACGAACTGCCGGTAATCACCGGGATCACCGCCAACCCGGTACTGGTCGCCGTGTCCAACCCAGCTTCACGCGCCAGGCGCAGGAACAGCTCCCCTCGCGCCTGCAGTTGCGCAACCCGCTCGCTGTCAGCAGCCAGCAGCTTCAACGCTGCCAACGCAGAGGCCGTGACCGCCGGCGGCATGCCAACACTGTACAAGAAGCCCGGCGCCAGAAACTTCAGGTGCTCGATCAGTGCCGTGCGGCCCGCAATGTACCCGCCGCAACTGGCCAGGGTCTTGCTCAAGGTCCCCATCCAGATGTCGACGTCATCGCCAGCCAACCCATAGTGCTCACGAATACCTTTGCCCGTCGCCCCCATCACCCCCAGCGAATGAGCTTCATCCACCATGAGGAAAACCTTGTGCTTATGCTTGAGCTCGACGAACCGGGGTAGCTCGGGGTAGTCGCCGTCCATGCTGTAGATGCCTTCCACCACCACCAGCACCCGCTCGAAGTGCTGGCGTTGCTCGCCCAGCAGGCGGTCCAGCGCCTGCCAGTCGTTGTGGGCAAAACTCAGACGGCGGGCACCGGACAGCTGGATACCCTGCAGCACGCTGTTGTGAATCAGCTCGTCATGCACCACCAGGTCGCGTGGCCCGAACAGGTAACCGATGGTGGTGACGTTGGTGGCGTGGCCGCTGACCATCACCACCGCATCGTCCACCTCGTACAGGCGCGCCAGTTCGCGCTCCAGCTCACGGTGCAGCGGGCGGTCGCCAGAAACCGGGCGGCTGGCCGACACCGAGGTGCCGTAGCGGTCGATCGCCGCCTTGGCCGCTTCGGCCACGGTCGGGTGGCCGGAGTAGCCCAGGTAGTTGTAACTGGCAAAGTTGAGAAACTCGCGCTCGCCAATCTGCGTCTGGGCACCGGCGGTGCCCTGGTGCATACGGAAGAACGGGTTGCTCACGCCCAACTGCATGGCGCTTTGCTGGAGTACCCGCAGTTGCTGGTACCCCGGGTGCAGATCAAAGCGATAGTGCGCTTCGGGCACCTTCAGGGCAGCCTGCTGTACCTGCTCCAGGGTGGCGCCCTGCTCGCCCTCGGCAGCCACATGGCGGCGCCGGGCGAGGGCTTGCTGGATCAGGCGTTGCTTGGCATCGCCACCAAGGCCGGTCGGGGTTCTGGCTGTCATCTGGCACTCTTAATCAATCAATCGGTTGGGTGCCGCGTTGCTGTCGGCCAAGGCTGCGTTCAACTGCGCCAACTCTTCGGCACTGTGCTCGCTGCCATGGCGGGCAAGCACATTCTGCGCCAGTTGCTCTTCGCCGCTGCCCGCTTCACCACGCAGCAGCTCCAGCAAGCGTGCGGCAAGCTTGTCGATGCTGGAGCTGTCACTCAGCTCCATCACCGGCAGGCGAATACCGAAACGCTCTTCCAGCGCCACTACCAACTCGACGCTCATCAACGAATCGAGCCCCATTTCCTGCAGCGGGCGCTGGGCATCCAGGCGTGCTGGCGGCAGGCGCAAAATCTCGCACACCTCGTGCTTGAGCATGTCTACGAAGCGTTCGAGCAGTTCGCCATCGTCAAGCTCCTCCAGCATGCGCTGGATGTCTTCACCGCCACCTTCATCCTCATGATCGCCGCCATAGGCACGGGCCAGTTCGCTGAAGCGCGGCGTAGTGGCGCTCGGCAGGAAGCGCGCCAGGGCCTTGAAGTCCAGCTCCAGCACGCCGTGGCCGTTATCTCCCTGCAACAGCATGGCCTCAAGCTGTGCCAAGGCGGCCTCGGCCCGCAGCGCCGAGCCCCCCATGCGGCTCTGCAGGGCGTCCTTGATCTGGCTGTTGCGCGCCAGGAAACCGACATCGTCGATGGCGCCCCACAGCACGGCGGTGGCTGCCTGGCCCTGAGCACGACGGTGCCGCGCAAGGGCTTCAAGCCAGTGGTTGGCCGCCACGTAGTTGGCCTGGCCGGGGTTGCCGAACAAGGTGGTGGCCGAGGAGAACATCACGAAGAAGTCCAGCGCCAGGCCCTGGGCCAGCTCGTGCAGGTACTGCGCACCCTTGGCCTTGGGTTCCAGCACGCGACGCAACTGGTCGCCGTCAAGGTTGCGGATCAGGCTGTCGTCAATCACCGTCGCGGCATGCACCAGGCCACGCAGTGGCCATGGGCTGGCGGCAATGCGATCGAACACCCCGCGCAGTTGCTCACGGTCGGTGATGTCGCACGCCACGGCCTGCACATCGATACCTTGGGCGTGCCACAAGGCCAGCTGCGGTTGGGCCTCTTCACTGGCCGGGCCACGACGGCCCAGCAACACCAGGTGACGGGCACCTTTGTTGATCAGCCACTGCGCAGTACGCAGGCCAAAGCCACCCAGGCCGCCGGTGACCAGGTAGCTGGCATCGGCGGCAAGCTGCAATGCCCGCACCGGCTGCACGCGGGTGTCGACGGTTTGCTGGATAGGGTTGGCGTACGTCACCACGACCTTGCCAATCTGCCGCGCCTGCTGCATGTAACGGTAGGCTTCGACCACCTGGTTGGCGTCGAACTCGCGGAACGGCAACGGATGCAGGATGCCCTGCTCGAACAGCTCCATCATTTCGGCGAACAGGCGGCGGGTGAGCGCAGGGCGCTCGCTCATCAGCTGGTCAGCGTCGATACCGAAATAGCTGATGTTGTTGCGGAACGGGCGCAAGCCGATACGGGTGTTCTGGTAGAAGTCGCGCTTGCCCAGCTCCAGGAAGCGACCAAACGGCTTCAGCACCTGCAGGTTGCGGTTGATGGCCTCACCGGCCAGCGAATTGAGCACCACGTCCACGCCACGCCCACCGGTGGCCGCCAGCACTTGGTCGGCATAAGCCAGCGAACGGGAGTCGTAGATGTGGCTGACGCCCAGCAGGCGCAGGAAGTCGCGCTTCTCGTCGCTGCCTGCGGTGGCGTGAATTTCTGCGCCCAGCCATTTGGCGATCTGGATGGCAGCAATGCCCACGCCACCGGCAGCGCCGTGGATCAGCACCTTCTCGCCCGGTTCCAGGCGCGCCAGGTGATGCAGCGCGTAGTACACGGTGAAGAAGGTACTCGGAATGGTCGCCGCCGCTTCGAACGACATCCCTTCGGGGATGCGTGCAACGGCGTTGGCGTTGGTGACCAGGCGGTTGGCGAAGCTGCAGGGGCCAAAGCCCACCACACGGTCACCCGGGGCGAAGTCGCCCACTGCCTCGGCGCCTTTGCCTTGCACCACACCGGCAAATTCGAAGCCCAGGGTAGGGCCGGAGAAGCCGTTTTCGATGGCTTCATCCGACAGCAGGCCGAGGGCGAACATCACGTCACGGAAGTTAAGGCCCGTCGCACGCACCTGAATGTCCAGCTCATCCGCCGCCGGTTGACGCGGCTCACGCACTTCCCAGCGCAGGTTGCGCAACTGGCCCGGCAGGTCGAAGCCCAGGCACACCCACTGCGCATCGCCCACTGCGCGGCGCGGCTGGTCGGCCAGCACGCGCAGGCGCGGCACGTAGCGACGGCCTTCGGCGTCCAGGGCCAGCTCGGTTTCGCTGTCGGCGTGCAGCAACGCAGGTACCGCCAGCTCGACCGCTGCCGCGTGGGCCAGATCGAGCAGGCGAATACGACAGTTCGGGGATTCGTTGGCCAGGGTACGGCCAAAGCCCCACAACGCCGCGTCGCCGATGGCCGCAACGTCAGCGGCGGTGTCGGCGCTGTGCAGGTGCTCGGCAGCGCCACGGCTGAACAGCCAGCACTGCGGGGCGATCGTCAGCGACTCACAGGCCTGCACCAGCGCGGCCGCTTGCATGCAGCGCTCGGCTTGGCCATCGAGGCCTGTGCCGCTGTCGAAACCGGCCAGGTGCAGCACATGCTCAGGGGGCTGGGCAAAGGCGCCAAGCTGAGCTGCCAGCGCCTGGGCGTCCCCCGGCTGCAACAGGTCAACCTGCTGGCCCTGGGCGCGCAGTTGCTCTGCCAGGCGCAGGGCAGCGCCCTGCCCGGCTTCGGCGAGTACGGCCCAGCGCTGCACGGCCACGGGTGCAGCAGTGTCGGCACCGGCGGGCTTGTCCGCCAGCAACAGATAGCTACCACAGGCGTTACCCGGCAACGCCTCCAGCGTGCGCAGCGTGGTCAGGCCATGTCGCTGCAGCTCATGGCTCCAGAACGCCGGGCCTTGCTGGCGCGACAACGCCTGCTGCGGGCCGGCCAGCCACCAGTCTGGCTGGGCACCGAAGACGAAATCGGCCCAGCGCGCCGGGTACTGCCCAAGCAGCGCCAACTGGCCGTGCGGGTTGAGCCGGCCACTGGCCAGGCGCAGGGCGTCACCCACGGTACCAAGGGGGCCAAAGTCGGTAGGCACCAGCACCCAGTCGAACGTACCGGCGTCGGCCAGTTGCTCCAGGCCAAGCACCTCCAGCGCCGGGCAATCGTCACGCAGACGCTGCTCAAGCTCAGGCTCGGCGACGCAGTAGGCATAATCGAGGCGATCGAAATCCAGGCCGGCGTACAACAGCTCGGCAAACGAAGCGCCACCGAAGCCGAATTCCAGCACACGCAGGCGCTGGCCCGGCGGCAGTTGCGCCAGGCGCGCGGCCAAGGTCTGGCCAATGCCGCTGAGCAGGTGCTGCTGCCCTGCCGCCCCCAGCACCAGGCGCGCCAGGCTGGCACCGCTGGTTTCGCGCGGTTGCAGGGTGTCGAAGGCCTGGCTGCCATCCAGCAACGCCGACAGATGCCGGCCGATACGGCCTACGGAATGGATAATCTGGAAGTACTCGGGGTAGCTCTTGAACAGCTCTTGCCAGATAGCCTGCGAGGTCGGGCGCTCGCCCTGGTCGACCAGTTGCCAGCTGCCGTCCGCGCTACGCTGCAGGCTGCCGTCGTGCTCGGCATGGCGCAACAGCATCCCCAGGAAGTCGCCCTGGCCCTGCGACCACTGCGCGACCTGCTCGGCACTGATGCGGCCGCCGGCCTGTTCCACCGCATCGAGGACAAAGCTGTTGCACAGCACATCCAGCAGTGGCTCCACTTCATTCAGGTAACGCACCTGCGCCGGCTCGTCGGCCAGGCACTGCAAGGCCTCGACCAGCGGCGAGCAGGCCGCGGCTTTACGCTGCACTGGCACAACCGCGCCTGGCGCGGCCTGCCCCACATGGCCCATACGCTTGATGTCGCCACTGCGGTCGTACTGCAGGCGCACGGCACGCATGCGCGCATCCTTGATCGCCAGTACGGCAGCGCCGCTGGCATCGAACAGTGTGAAGTCGACCAGCAGCGAATGTGCGGTGCGCTTGCGCTGGCGCACCTCGGCCAGCACCGGCACACCGCCGGCATTGGTAAAGGCAATGCGCCCAAGCTTGACGGGGATGAACGCCAGGCCATCGTCATGCCCCTGGCGGCTGGCCAGCAGCTCGGTAATCAGCTGGAAGGCACCATCCAGCAAAGCCGGGTGCAGGTGCAGGCTGGCCAGTTCGTGTTCGATGGCAGCAGGCACGACCAACTGAGCCAACACGCGCTCCCCTTCCACCCAGGCTGCAGCCACGGTCTGGTAAGCGGGGCCGTAGTTCAGGCCAACCGCGCTGGTCATTGCCAGGTGCTGCTCGCCAGTGAAGTCTGCCGGGCGGGCTGGCAACGCCGGTGCCCGGGAGTCCAGCAGCACACCGCGCGCTTCGCCCGGCAAGCGTGCGACCACGTGCTGTACCCAGTCTTCGCGTTGCATCAATGTGCGCGAGCTGATGCGCAACGTGCCGTCGGCCTCTTCGACCTGCACGCGCACTTTCTTGATGACCTCGCTGCTCAACAGCAGAGGGTTGTGGATTTCCAGCTCTTCGATATCGACGAACTCGCCCGGCTGGTGCAGTTGCGCCACGGCCAGGGCCAGCTCGGTAAAGCCTGCACCCGGGAACAGTACCGACTCACCCACCTTGTGGTCGGCCAGGGTTGGGTACTGCTGGGTATCCAGGCGGTTTTCCCAGGTCAGCGCCTGGTCTGTTACCGGGTAACCCAGCAACGGGTGCACGCGCTCGTGGCTCAGCGGGCCATAGGCCTCGGCAGTGACCGGCAAGCTGAAATGGTCGTGCTGCCAGGCATAGTTAGGCAGGCGCAGCGGGCGCCCGGTCACCGGGAAGCGTGCCTGCCACTGTGGCTCGACGGCGGCAAGCTGCAGGCGGGCTACGGTACGTTCCAGCAGCAGCGGACTGTGGTCGTTGCGCTTGAGGGTGCCAATCACCTGCCCCGGTTGTTCGCACTCAACCAGCACATCGTTGACGTAGCTGCGCAGAATCGCATGCGGGCCCACTTCGACGAACAGGTTAAGGCCATTGCGCACCAAGGCAGCCAGCGCGCCCTGGAACAGCACCGGGAAGCGAATGTTCTGCCACCAGTACTGGCTGTCCAGGCGTTCGCCGTTCAACTGGCCACCGACGACAGTGGAGTAGAACGGGATCTTCGTAGCCTGCGGGCGGATATGCGCGAGGTCGTCGATAACCGCTTGCTTGATCGGGTCCATGGCCGGCGAGTGGAAGGCGTAGTCCAGGTCCAGGCGACGGGCGAATACCTGGCGCTCTTCCAGGGCCGCTTCCAGCAGTGCCAAGGCGTCGACCTCACCGGCCACAGTGGCGCCGCGGGCGCTGTTCTCGCCCGCCACGACCAGGCGGCCATCCAGTTTCAGTTCGGCAATCAGTTGCGCCGTGGCCTCACCCGAGAGGCCGACCGCCGTCATCTTCCCGGTACCACGGGTTAGGCCCTGCAGGCGGCTGCGGTGGTAGATGACCTGGGTGGCGTCCTCCAGGCTCAACGCGCCGCTGGCCCAGGCCGCCGCCACTTCACCCACACTGTGGCCGATCACCGCCACCGGGTGGATGCCTTCGGCAGCCAGTACTTTGGTAACCGCCACTTGCAGGGCAAACAGCGCAGGCTGGGCGATTTCGGTACGTGCATAACGGCCTTCGCCGTTGTCACCCAGCAGCTCGGCGCGCAGCGAGTAGCCCGCCAAGGGCTGGAACAACGCGTCCACTTCATCCACGGCGGCGGCGAACAGCGGCTGGTCGAGCATCGTCCGGCCCATGCCCTGCCATTGCGAGCCGTTGCCGGAATAGACAAACACCGGTGCCGAGGCGCCGTCCAGAGCCTGGCCGGCCTCCAGCACTGCACTCAGTTCGCTGAGGGTCGGGTCCTGGGCATAGTCGTCCAGCGCCTGGGCGGCTTCGGCCGCGTTGTCGCAGACCAGCAGCAGGCGGTGGCTGTGTGCATCGCGGCGGAACATCGCCTGGTAGGCCACATCGTAATAGTCGGCCTGGGGCTGCCCGGCCAGGTAGGCGGCAAAGCGTTCAGCGGTTGCGCGCAGGCCTTGCTCGCTCTTGGCACTGAGCAGTAACGGCACGCGCCGGGCGCTGCCCGCTTGCGCTGCCGGCGCCTGTGGCTCGGGGCTTTGCAGGATGACATGGGCGTTGGCGCCGCCAAAGCCGAACGAGTTCACCCCCACGGTCAACTGGCCATCGGCCTTGAGCGGAAGGGGCTCGGTGACCACCTGCAGGTTGAGGTCGGCGAACGCGATGTTCGGGTTGAGCGCCTGCACGCCAATGGTAGCGGGCACGGTGCGCTCGGCCAGGCAGTTCAGTGCCTTCATCAGGCCAGCCACGCCAGAGGCGGCTTCAAGGTGCCCGAGGTTGCTCTTCACCGAGCCGATTGGCAGCGGGTTGCCGGCGCCGCGCGCCTGGCCCAGTGCCTCGCCGATGGCGCGGGTTTCGATCGGGTCTCCCACGGCGGTACCGGTGCCGTGGGCTTCCAGGTAGTCCAATTGCTCGGGGGCGATGCCGGCCTGGGCGTAAGCGCGCTTGAGCAACGCCGCCTGGGCCTCGGCATTGGGCAGGGTCAGGCTGGACTTGCGCCCGTCGGTGTTCACCGCACTGGCCGCCACCACCGCCAAAATGGTATTTCCATCGGCCACTGCCTGGTCGTAGTCCTTGAGCAGGAACAACCCGCCGCCTTCGGAGCGGGCGTAACCGTCGCCGTTTTCGTCGAACGACTGGCAGCGCCCGGTGCGCGACAGCATGGTCGCCTTGGCGAAGATCATGAAGCCGAACGGGTGCATGTGCAGGCTGATACCGCCCGTTACGGCTTGGTCGACATCACCGCTGAGGATGGCCTGGCACGCCTGGTGGAAGGCCACCAGCGACGACGAGCAGGCGGTATCGATGGCCATGCTCGGGCCACGCAGGTCGTAGAAGAACGAAAGGCGGTTGGCCGCGATGCTCATGGTGTTGCCGGTCGCCGTGGCGCCATCGATGGCCGACAGGTCCTCGAGCAGGCGGTAGGACTGCTCGACACCGGCGATGCCCAGGTACACGCCGCAGTTGCTGCCACGCAGGCTGGACGGCTTGACCCCGGCGTTTTCGAAGGTTTCCCAGCACATTTCCAGCAGCATGCGCTGCTGCGGGTCCATCATCGCGGCTTCACGCGGCGAGATGCTGAAGAAGCCAGCGTCGAAAGCGCTGATATCACCCAGGGTGCCTGAGGCGAAGGTGTAGCTGGATGCAGGGCTGGCCTTGTCCGGGTGCAGGAACTCGCGTTTGTTCCAACGCGACGGGTCAACCTGGGTCACCAGGTCGCGGCCCTCCATCAGGTTTTGCCAGAAGCCCGCATTGGAAGAGCCAGGAAAACGGTACGCACAACCAACGATTGCAACCTTTCTACGCTTGATCAAAACCTATTCCTTCAAATCTCATCGGGCACCGTCCCATCCGTCGGACAGCCGGCATGCCTGGCCTGGCCACGAAACTGGCCATTCGTTATATGTCACTGATGATTGTCTGGGTACCTGAAACTGCCATGCACGCAGGGGGCGCAAGACTCATGGTCTGGAACTGGCGTGGGAATGTTCAGATTTGTGTGTGCAGATGATACGCGGGTTGTGGGGGTGGGAAAACCCTGGGGTGAGGGATGGTTCACGGCGTTAGAGCGCGTTTACCCGCGAATTCGGTGGTGGCGGCGACGGTGAATGGCTGATGGGAATTGGCCAGCAGGGGCGGCCCTTTCGCGGGTAAACCCGCTCCTACGGCGGCCCGTGACCACCCGCCGACCTGTGTCCACCACCAGCCTGTGTCCAACCCCGAGGTGTGTCCACCACCAATCTGCGTAGGAGCGGGTTTACCCGCGAATACGGTGGCGGCGGCAACGGTGAACGGCGGGTGGAAATTGGCCAGCAGGCCCG